>JAQYWN010000023.1 GCA_029379265.1 Rhizonema sp. NSF051 | reverse complement strand
ATGTATATATTACTACTGATCATCCGTAATTCCGAAATTCTAAAAACTAAGCTTGTAGTTAAACAAAGACGTCAGTAGCGCCATCAATCGTGAAACACCAATTCTGGATAAAATATTTTTGTATCGCCTCCATTATTGCGTTGGTCATATTTGTTGGCTCAAATGCAATGAAGCTAGTAGTTATAGATCCTAAGAACGTGCTAGCACAAATCCAGTCTCATCGCGACTATGATCAGAATATGCAATTGGGTTACAATGCTGTAAAGCAGAGAAAGTACCCTGTAGCATTGAGTTATTTTAAACAGGCACTATTAGCAAGAGGCGATGATCGCTATGCAAAGGTTGCTGTGAAGAATATTGAAAGTTATATAGCACGCGATCAAAAGCCAGGAGCAACACGTAGAAGTTACTTCATTTACATACCCGATCTTGGTCAGCCCATGAGGCTGGTACCAGCAGGAACGCGGGGAGCGCTCAGACGATCTACAGCTGAAACAGCCTTAGGTGGAGCTAGTGAGAATACTGCTCGAATGAGCGATCAATTGAATCGAAGCAATAGTATGGTTCAAACAGTCGTGCGAGGCAGACATATTCAGTTAGGAGCAGCACAGGGTCAAGCTTGTACTCAAGGCAACCCACCAGTCACTGCCCTGACTCCTTTTAAAAATGAGTCTCAAATAACGACAGTAGAGCATCCTACTTTATTTTTCTACATTCCACAAAATTCTGCACGAGCGTTACTCGTTGTGCAAGATGAAAATTCCCAAACAATTTACAAACAAAACTTCCCTTTACAAGGGTTATCTGGAATTGTCAACCTGAGTGTCCGGCGGTCAACAGTACCTGAACAAAAAATTGATAAAACTTATCATTGGTCTTTGTCAGTGGCGTGTGTACGCACTAACTCAAGTCAGGACTTTGTTTTACAAGGTTCTATTCAACGCATCGATCCAGATCGAGAATTGAAGAAGAAGTTAGCAGCTGTAGATGTTCGGGAGCGTGCTGCTATATACGCAATGTCTGGACTTTTTCAAGATTCCTTGACAACATTAGCGCAGTTACGCCGCGAACATCCTAATGACAACGATTTAAAGACTGATTGGGAAGATTTGCTGCGTACTGCGGGTTTGGAGGAAATTGCTCAAGCACCACTAGCAGAATGTTGTAAATAAGAATGACTTCCGAAATTGACAACAAAGTTGTATTCTGGAAGCAGATCGTCTAACAAGCTAACTTTCATCAGTATATATGGGTGTAAGCTATGAGCTATCCAGGTGACCGTTGACCGCTACTTAGTATACAGCAGTTTTCACATATCTAGAGTGATACACCTGACTTCAAAAAGCTGGGTGCTGAGTGTTAGATTATCAAAGACTTCACAGCAAGCAATGGCTCCTTTGTATCATGTGCCCGGTTAAATATTTATTATTTAGGACTGGCGCGGGCAGGGGGAGCAGTTTTAATGATAGCAATCAACGGGTTTTAGCAAATCTCTCAAAATGAAAGTTTTAAGAGAAGGTTGTCCTGAACGTTTTTACTTAAGGATCGATGTTCTCGATTCGACAAAAATCTTGAGTGTTAACGTTTTTCTACGTAAACTTTAAAACAGATGATTAGTCAACTTCCAGAAAGACAGATGCACTTGGTCAGGTGGATTCTAGCAATCGGCTGGCTGACCTTAATTTTTTCTCTACTTTACGATCCCATCTCTAGTGTGTTGACCGAACCCACTAATCTTCTCAGTCCTTTTCGTCTTCATCCGGAGAAGTACCTCGATCCATCAAGTTGTGTCAAAGTTCAATCTGTGTGTCTACCGCAAGCGCCATACGGTTTGGGAGCACGGATCTTTTGGGCAATAGTTCTGCCAATTGGAATCATGATTTTGCTGTTGTTAGGTCATGAAGTCTGGCGGCGGATCTGTCCACTATATTTTTTCTCTCAAATTCCACGGGCACTGGGTATACAACGTAAGCGCAAAGTCGTTAACCCAGAGACAGGAAATGTTCGTTCCGAATTGGCTGCAGTAGAAAAAGACTCTTGGCTGGGTCGCAATTACTTATACTTACAATTCTTCCTGTTCTACTTAGGCTTGAATGTCCGAATTCTGTTTGTGAATGGCCATCGCTTGGCAATGGCGATTTTTCTACTCTTCACAATTGCGAGTGCGATTGCCGTGGGCTATTTGTTTAAGGGAAGAAGTTGGTGTCAGTACTTCTGCCCAATGGCACCCGTTCAATTGCTTTATACTGGTCCACGAGGTTTACTAGGCACTGAAGCCCATCTTCAGCCACTCCAGAGTATTACTCAGTCAACCTGTCGGACTGTTGATAGTTCTGGGCAAGAGAAAAGTGCTTGTGTAAGTTGTCAGTCACCTTGTATCGATATTGACTCAGAACGCTCCTACTGGGAAGGAATAAACAGGCCGGATCAAAAGCTCGTCTTCTATGCATACTTTGGTCTGATGCTGGGATTCTATGTTTTCTACTTCTTATACGCGGGTAACTGGGACTACTATTATTCTGGTTCTTGGACTCATGAACCAGGGCAGTTAGGCACACTCTTTAAGCCGGGATTTTACATTTTCAATCACGCCATTCCGATTCCGAAAATTATTGCATCTCCTCTGACTCTGGCTTTTTTTGGTGCAGCTAGCTATTATGTTTGTCTGTTTTTAGAAAAACTTTATAAGGCTTATCTAAAGCGGAGTAACAAATACGTGAATGAGGAACAGGTTTTGCACGTTTGTTTTGCAATGTGTACCTTTATCTCCTTCAATGTATTCTACATGTTCGGTGGTCGCCCTAATATTGGCTTGCTACCAGGTTGGGCAATCCTCTTCCTCAATGCATTTATTGTGTTTGTGAGCAGTCTGTGGCTGTATCGCACCTTGAAGCGTAGTAAAGGACTTCATGCCCGTGAAAGTCTAGCAAGTAATTTACGTCGGCAATTGAATAAGCTTGCAATAGATTGGACAAAGTGGCTTGAAGGACGTTCATTACAAGATCTGGAACCAGAACAAGTGTACGTTCTGGCGAAAGTCTTGCCTAATTTCAACAATGTAGACCGCGTGGGAGTTTATAAAGGAGTATTGCGCGAAGCTTTAGAAGAAGGAAATGTGAAATCTGCTGAGAGTTTGGAAGTTCTGAGGGATATGCGTAAGGAGTTGAATGTTACTGAAGATGAGCATTATGCTGTCTTATCAGAACTTGGGGTAGAAGATTCCAGCTTACTCGATCCCGTCAAAGGACACAGCCGCGAAAACACATTGCGAATAGAGAGCTATAAACGTGCATTAGAGTTGCTAATTCTAGAACATGTGGAAGGCGGCAGATCCCTCGAAGAGGTATTTCAGCAAAAGCAAAAGCAAATCATGGCATTGAGACAAGAGTATGCTATTAGTGCAGATGAACAGGACCAAGTCTTAACAGAAATGTTTAATCAAGACAGTTCACTGTTGCGGACAGCAGAAACGCTATTGGTACAGCTTCAAGACTTAGCAGTGCGTTGTCAGATCCTTGACAATTCAGCACCGCACACACCGGTCTATAATTTGCTGCGAAAAACCCTGCGAGAAAAGCAGAAACTAATTGCTGCTCAGTTATTCCGCATTTTAGAAATATTGGGAGACTCTCCGGAAGCGATTGACATTGCTCGTTCAATAGGTGTATTGGCGGCAAATGTTCTTGACGAAATTTTCCACTCAAACAACGAGCAAGTCAGTTGGCAAAGACGTTTGAGTCCAAGAGTCCTGTCTTCTTTACGCCAGAAAGAATCTTTAACTCAACCCATTTCAAGATCAACACAACTTGATGTCAATAGGGATAGCTCTGCCTCAAGATCAACACAACTTGGTGTCAATAGGGATAGCTCTGCCTCAAGATCAACACAACTTGGTGTCAATGGCGATCGCCCAGCCTCACAATCAAACACCTATTCATTGGGAGTGCCCACCCAATTAGGTGATATGCCGACAAATCGTCCTGAGCTAATTAAGGATGTCCTGCTCGAACTCTTACAAGACTTAGATCCCTTAGTGCAAGCTGCGAGTCTTTATGCCTTGCATCTGTCGAATCCTGCTGATAGCAACCAGCAAGCTCGCGCAATGCTAGAGCAAAATCAACACAAAGATTGGCTTGTACAAGAAACAGTACAAAGAATTCTCGGTCAGACTCTGCAACAGAACGATCTGGGTAATGTTCCAACTTTCATTGCTCAAGTCAGAACATTGGGGCACGCTGAAAAGCGGGTTTTCCAGCAGCCCGTAATTCAAGTTGGAAGAGGACGCGAGAACGATATCGTGATTGTCGATAACCGTGTCTCCAGACAGCACGCCATCTTCTATTTGGATGAAAAAGGAGTCAGCGTTAGAGACTTAGGAAGCAGCAATGGTTTACGTATTGGTAAGGAACATATTCGCGAGCAGCAGACGCAATTAAAATCTGGAGACATTGTTCGGTTCAGTAATGGAGATGAGTTAATTATCCTTGTGCAATGGGAAATGCAACATGCTCAGGGAGAGACAACCACAGACTCTTTTGGAACTTTAGAAAAGCTCTTATGGCTTTATGGCAGCAGTTTCTTCCAAGGATTAAAGGCAAATGCTTTAATTAACCTGGCTCGAGATGCCAACGTGCGGGTTTACCGTTCGCAAGAAGAAATCTGTAGAGTGGGAACACCTGCTACTGAACTTCTCATTCTCATTGACGGCGAGGCAAGTGTACTTGCAAGTCAGACAGAGAATACGGCTATTTTACCTGGACAAACTATTGGTGAACTAGAAGTACTAACTCACAGCAATTATATGACAACAATAGTTGCTGCGTCTTCAAGAACTCGGGTTTTAGCTATCAATGCAAAAGCATTCGAGGTCATACTTTCATACGACGACTCAGTACTAGCAAAGAATCTCTTAGCAAGAGTAAGTACTCGTCTTCAGCAAAGTTTAGGACAGGTAGCAGCTGTGACTCAGATTTAAGTATTTTCAAGCGAAGAGTAGGTAGGAGAAGATAGGTGGAAGTATGGGGATGGGTAAGCGTGAAGAGATAATTATTTGAACCCATTCCCTATTCCCCATTCCCCATTCCCCAAAACTCAAGTCAACTACTAATATTCTGGGATGGAAATAGACATGATTAAAATCAAAATCATTGATTCACAGAAGCCAGATCAGGTACAAGAAATAGATTTACAACCAGGAACCATGCTCAATCAAGCGTGCCTAATTGGTCGCGCTCCGAACAGTCATTTGTTTCTGGACAGTAATGAAGTCAGTCGAATGCACGGGAAAATTGCTTTGAAAGATGGCAATTATTATTTTGCCGATCTTGGAAGTGCTGGTGGTTCTCGAATTAATGGCGGCAACGCCTCAGTCAATCAGGATCATCTCCTCAGACCCGGTGATATGATTCACGTAGGGAAATTTTTCCTGATGGTTTTACAGGTCGGGGCGCCAGAATCACGACAAGAAACAGTTGCACAGGTGGGATTGCCTGAAAAAACACTTATAGAATTTATAGACCCGGTAAGTCCAAGCCATCAACAAGATGTGGTTGAAATAGCTTCGCCACTAAAAGTTCAAGAAACATCTCACCAACTGCAAAAAGATGTTTCCCCTCAAGAGTATATGCCTTTGGCGATGGTAGAACCATCCCAAGTGCAACGTTGGATTAAAGGCGACTTAACAGTAAAGTGCGTAAGTATTATTGATGAAACACAAGATGTGAAAACTTTTCGATTTGTAGCAGATCCTCCGGTTTTATTCACTTACAAGCCTGGTCAGTTTGTTACTCTCGATTTGGAAATCAATAACGAGCAAGTATCACGTTCCTACTCTATTTCATCCACACCTTCGCGTCCCCATACCTTAGAAATTACTATCAAACGCGTCCCGCCCCCCCCAAATTCTTTAGCCGAAGTACCAAAGGGTATGGTTTCTAACTGGCTGCACGATAACATCACAGTCGGTAGTACGATTAATCTGAGTGGACCATTGGGCAAGTTTACTTGCTTTGCCAATCCCTCCCAAAAATTGTTGCTGATTTCCGCAGGCAGTGGCATTACACCTATGATGTCGATGTCACGCTGGCTGTGTGACACTGGATCTAATTGCGATACTGTCTTTTTCCATAGCGCTCGCTCCCCTCGCGATATCATTTTCCGGCATGAACTGGAGTTGATGTCAGCACAGCATCCCAATTTTCATTTGGCAGTTTCCACGACTCGTAAAGAAATTGGTCATAGTTGGCTGAGTCTCACTGGTAGGATTAATGCAGCCATGCTAGAGGTAGTCGTGCCTGATTTTCGCGAACGGACTGTATATGTCTGTGGACCAGATACTTTTATGCAAGGTGTCAAGGAGTTGCTGGAAAGTATTAACTTTCCCATGCAAAACTATTATGAGGAAAGCTTTGGCCCTCCAGCGAAGAAGTCCAAATCTGAGAACCCTAAACAACAAGTTGCAGCACCCAGCAAACCAACCACTCCTCCCCCTCCTGTTGCACAAGGCTTAAAAGAACTGATGAGGAATATGTCTCCAGATCAGACTCCCAAGTCAAATGGAGGTAAAGCTACTCCAGTAAGTACACCAGATCCGAGCGTGCCAGCGCCAACGGTATCTTCCTCAAGCAAAACTGCTGTGGTTTTCGCGAAATCAAGCAAAGAAGTTCCTTCTGATGGCGAAGAATCTATCCTAAGTTTGGCTGAACAAGAAGGAGTAAAAATACGCTATAGTTGCCGTTCTGGAGTTTGTGGCAGCTGTAAAAAACGTAAGATCCAAGGAGAAATTAGGCTCGAAGGTGAACCTGAAGCTTTGGAAGAAAGTGACCATCAGGAGGGGTATATTCTCACGTGTATCTCTTTCCCTGTTGGGCGAGTTGAAATTGATGCATAGCTTAACATAAACTTTCGGTGTTGAGGTGTGCAACAGAAAAATGTATGATGGCACAAGCTTCGCTCCATCATACATTTTTTACAAGTGTGCGCCTAAATCTGCTTTCAACCAAAATACTGATATGAAATTCATCTATCATCTAGCTATTGTATTACTTCTACTCATAACAGGTTGTAATCAGAGTGCTGATGCAGACAAAGGTTTGCAAGCAAGCGCTACGATCACAGGTCCTAGTATCACCGGAACGCTGAAAGCTATACAATCCCCACATGGTTTTGTCTGGGTTGCTGTTGAACTTCAAGGAGATGCTAAAGTCTTAACTTCCGGACTGCATGGCGTCCACATACACGAGAAAGGTGTTTGCCAAGGAGAAGGAAAGCCTTTTAGCGCTGCTGGAGGACATTTTGACCCAGGTCCCGTTGGTTCGTCAACTCCTGTAGAAAAAAACCATCCTTACCATCTTGGAGATTTACCAAACATCAAAATTAATGTCATTGGTCAAGGCAAAATGGAAACCTTCGCTAACAGTTTTAGTCTCTCTGACGGACCTACAAGCTTATTTGATAGCGATGGTAGTGCCATAATCATACATAAACTAGCAGACCAACGTAAATCTGGTGGTACCGCAGATGACGCAGGCGGTGCTCGTCAGGCTTGTGGCGTGATTGAATTAATCAAGTCTTAGCACCATTTTTGATGCTTGGACGCGTCTTGTTGGGTTAAGGCACCAAAAAAATAAATATCTAGCCGTTTGAGGGCTTTTAGATGAATCCGGAACTAGAGACGTTCTACAGAACGTCTCTATTTTCATGTTTATCACTAACTGAACCATATTGGGCTATAGATCGAGTTTTGTCACCTATATCTACAGAATTCTTTTCGTAACTGAATGAAATATTTTTGGGAAACGCAAGTCAGACTCTCAGGTGGAAAATGCAGTTGAAAGACTAAGCGATCGCATCTTAGTCCAAGTGTGATGTCATAGCCTTACTCAAGGGAGGCAATTCATAGCATCGACACTTTGGGCAACGAACCAACTATTACATTTACTTGATACAGTGAAACAAATGGAAAAATTATCTATTTTAATCGAGTTGATCGTGGTGCATGGTAATTGGTAACTGCTCATTGGGCATGAGGAAAGAGATGGTTCTCTTCCCATTACCTATTACCATCGCTTATAAATAGCAAGTTATGTTACTATTTACTTTTTGTTCAAGTGTTAATTGTTAACAGCGAGCGCAGAGCTGCTATATTGATTTTGAATACAATTTTAAAAGTATTTGGAAGAATCTTCTGAATTTTAGAAGCCTGTTAGCAGGTTATGGGAAACGCTGAAGTCTGTCTGGTAACTCTTGAGCCTATACTGCTGGATCTGTAAATTCTAAATTCTTAGCTAATTTTTATTCTAATTGCTTATGCTTGCTAACTTGAAAAATTTATTGACACAGCCTGTAGTTGTTGCGAGCGCAATTGCAGGTATGTTAATAGTTGGGGTTCAACAGTTGGGAGTGCTGGAGTCAATCGAATTGAAGGCTTACGATCAGATGATGCAAAGGCGTAGCGACTTGAGTCCAGATCCACGCCTATTGATTGTTGGATTTACCGAAGCAGACATTCAAAAATTACAACAAGGCACACCAAATGGTATAGTCTTAGACAAAATATTGAGTAAATTAGAACGCCATCAACCAAAAGCTATCGGTTTAGACTTTTTTCGCGATGTGCCAGTGCACCCAGGACACGAGCAATTATTAGCACACTTGAAGCATAGTTCGCTGATTTTCCCTATCTGTAGAATAGGTGGAGGTGATATGCCTGCCGTACCACCGCCTCCCGGTGTAAAATCAGAGAGTGCAGGGTTCGCTGACATTCCGGAAGGTAAAGATGGGATAATTCGGCGAAATTTGCTCGTCGTCACCCCCAACCTCAAGTCAAGTTGTGCAACCCCAGCTTCCTTAGGATTGCAATTGGCGGTTGAGTACCTAAAAGTTCAACCAGAATTTACAAAAGAGGGGAATTTACAATTAGGTAAAAAGATATTCAAACGCTTGAAAGTAGACTCAGGTGGTTATCAGCATATGGATGTTGGTGGCTTCCAAATACTGCTGAACTACCGTGGGGCAAAAAACATTGCTCAACAGGTGAGTTTCACAGACATGCTTAATGATCGCTTCAAGTCAAGTTGGGTGAAAAATCGCATTGTCTTGATTGGTTCAACCGCACCAAGTTCCCAAGATATTCGGAATACACCCTATAGCGATGGCAAGGCGGATGATTCTGGCAAAATGCCTGGAGTGATAATTCATGCTCACATGGTAAGCCAAATTCTGGATGCAGTTTCCGACAAACGACCACTTTTTTGGTTTTTGCCTGCTTGGGGAAAAATTCTTTGGATTTTGGGTTGGACTTTAGTAGGTGGAGTTTTAGCATGGCGCATTCAGCACCCGCTTCGTTTAGGAGTAGCCAGCTGCTTCACCGTAGTATTGTTGTTCTTCATCGGCTATGCCATCTTTCTTCAAGCAGGATGGGTACCACTAATATCTCCGGCATTAGGGTTGCTGGCAGCAGCAGTCAGTGTTGTTAGCTACACAGCATTTCAAGACAAGCAATATAAGGAAAAAATCTCACTTCAGATTAAAGAGCAAAATGAAAACATTCTGCTCTTACAAGCGCTGTTAAGGGAAGGTAGGAATTATCCAACACAGACACCTACGGCAATTTCCGAATGTTCCCCGGACGTAAGAGTATTCAACAACCGCTATAAAACGACCGATGTACTTGGTTGTGGAGGATTTAGTTATACTTATCTAGCTGAAGATACTCATCGTCCAGGTAAACATATGTGTGTAGTTAAGCACTTACAGCCTGCTCGTACTGATGAAGGATTTTTAGAGATTGCTAGGCGTCTCTTTAAAACTGAAGCCGAAATTTTAGAGCTTTTAGGTCATCACAACCAGATTCCACAGTTAATGGCTTATTTTGAAGAGAGTAAACAATTTTACTTAGTTCAAGAGTACATTAAAGGACAGCCACTCAATGAAGAACTGACTTCTGGACAGCGATTTTCAGAGGCACAAGTCATAGATTTTCTTAAAGATATTTTGTCTGTACTCGTGTTTGTTCACAGTCATGGTGTGATCCATCGAGATATAAAACCCAGCAACTTGATGCGGCGGCAAAAAGATAACCGTATTGTCCTCATTGACTTTGGTGCTGTCAAACAAATAGAGCCTCAACAGTTACACGAAAATCCGACAGTAGCAGTAGGTACTGCGGGTTATGCACCTCCTGAGCAATTTATGGGACAGCCAAGATTAAACAGCGATATTTATGCTCTAGGAATGGTTGCCATCCAAGCCTTAACTGGAGCATCTCCTCGACACTTTGAACGAAATGAAACTATGGCACTCGTTTGGCGAAGTCCAACAACTAGCGAACCATTTGCTGTAATCATAGATAAAATGGTGTCCTATGACTTTCACCACCGATACCAATCGGCAGAAGAAGTTTTGCAAAGTTTGGAGAAACTGTGAGTAGAAAGTAGAGATTTCAATTAAAAATTTGTGATTTTTTATTTTTTCCTCTCCATTCATAACCAATTACCCACGAGAACATAGGGTGCCCAATAGTACGGATGTTTGAAGAGAGGATTTTGTAACATCTTAACTTGGGCACGCTTAAAGGCTTCTGTTTTCGAGATGTTGGGTTCGTTTAACTGTTTGTAGAACTCACCCATGATTTGAGAAGTTGCTTCGTCGTCTACTGTCCAAAGTGATGCCAAAGTACTGCGTGCGCCAGATCTCACAGCCACTCCAGCAATTCCTAATGCAGCTCGTTGATCTCCTGCAGCGGTTGAGCAAGCACTCAGAACAAGTAGCTCGATCGCACCTCGTTGGTTAGTTTCTCTAGTTTTAAGTATGCCGTTTAACTCGTTGACATTGACGTTGCCATCATAAGTCACAATGTAGGTTTCTTCTGCTTTAGAGCTAAATGTACCGTGAGTTGCCAGATGAACCACAGGCGCATTCAACGACTTCACAGCGTTTTCAATAGCTTCTTTAGTAAATTGCTTATCAATTAGCACACGAGTATTTGAACGTTCTGACTTGATTGCATTCAGTTCGTTTTTAACATTAGGCAATGGCGGAAAATTACTGCTGCCTTCGCTTAAGCCACCAGCAATGGTTCGCAGTTGAGTGCGAGCTATGGGTTGAGGGTTTAATAGTTCTAAACCGGGTGTTAGGGAAACGTTATACTTCTGGATCAAATACTGCTTTCCATCATGCAATGCTTCCATAGGAATATTTCCCAGTAGATTGTCTAAGACAAATACTAGGTTTTTAACTTTGTACTTTGTCAAATCAGATTCAATTGGTCGGATAATCCAGTTATATACTTTTTGAGATGATGACATAAAATCATAAGTTGCTCTAGTTTCCAACTTTTGCCGCATATCTATGATTGTCTTCTTAAGATCCTCTTGGTTGACAGATATGGAGCGATGAAGTAGCATTGGCTCCTGTTTTTGAGCGGACGATAAAGAAGGTAATGAAACAATGACTTCCAGGCGATCAGACAAAACGACTGGATAAATCACTGCTGCTTTGCGATCAACCTGATCAATATTGACGGGTTTAGCATTGATACAGGCTCTGCGGAAGAAGTTGTCCAGTTCAGCCAACCTTAGCGATTCTATAACTTTTCTGGCTTGATTAAGAGAGTCTGGAGAGTCTGGATTAATTTGACGATCTAGGAGTAAACTCACCAGTTCGCGATAGACTGGCTCCACTCCTTCTCGAAAAGAATATTGCACATCGGGATTGATGTTGACTAAATCGTTACGCAAAGTTTTGAGATTATCAACAGCTTTGGTATATGCAGCGATCGCACCACGCTCATTTCCTCTTTTCTTCAATATACGACCCAATTGCCATTGCCACCGATAGCCAATGTCTGGTGCTTGGATATTTTCAGCAAGTGCTAAAGCCTCCTGAGTCCGTTTTTCTGCTAAGGGTAAATCCTGCCTCTGTTCAGACAATCCTCCCTGAGTGCCTACGGCATAAGCTTCGGCACGCTTATCTCCCAAACTTTTCGCTTGTTCAACAGCTCTTGCTCCGATATTCTCGATCTCAGTCCATTCTGGAGTTGCAGCTGTTTGAGCAGTGAATATAGGTTGCAAGCTTTTCGTATTTTTTGTGTCTTCGTCCTCTGTTTCTTGTTGAGGGCAATTCGGATTTGTTGCCACTAGATTCGCCTCAGTTCTTTGTTTGAGACAAGCTAAAGTTTGAGTGACGTTAATAAGAGCATAAATAGTCTTGTGATTGGGAGGCAAGGTTGTCAGCTGAGATTGAATTTGCGGCAATAAAATTTGAGCATCAGTCCATTTATTTATCTGTACAAGCAAGCGCAGTTGATTCAGTTGTGCTTGTAGTCGCGTTATTGGTGATCCAGTTGCTGCTGCTTGTTCGTAATGCTGTAACGCTTTGTTAGTGGATTCTTCTTTGCGATCGCTGGTGCTTCGTAGCGCTTGAGCCGTGTTTCCCAAACTCAACTGAATTTGGGCTACCAATTCTCTTAAATTTAGTTTAGTAGCGACTTTTAAACTTTGCTCCAAAGCTTGCAAGGAACCAATACTCTCAAATCCCAAATTTGGTTTCCTCTTTACAACTTCTCGCAACCTTTGTTGTGAAGCTTGTTGAGAATTAAACGGTATGCTAGGCGTTGCTTCTGTATTGTCCAAATTGCCCACGACTCGTAGAGCATTTCCCAAACTTAACAATCCCGTCGCTTTTATCTCAGAATCGGGTTGCTGTTGCAACTGTTGATTGACTTGATTTAGAGTCAACAGAGCGCGACGATAAAGCCCTAATGCTTGCAGTGCTTGAGCCTGATTGATTTTACTCCCGATAACACCAGCATTATCCTGGTTTTTGCTGTAGAGAGTTGTCGCCTCTATCCAACTGGCAACAGCTTTATCAGCTTGCCCTTGCGCTAATTGTACCTGACCTTGAGTATTCAACGCCTGAGCGAGAACTGATCGGAATTCTTTAGAATTAGAATGATTGTTTTGTAGTATTGCTAAACTCTCTAAGATCGCTTTACTTGCTTGCGGTAAATGTCCAACTTGCTTTGCTGTTAAGGCAACATAGTTCAATGCTAAAGCTTGGTTCAGCACATCGCCTTGAGTTTTAAATGCTGCCACCGCTTGTTGGAAAACAGACTCTGCTTGGGAGAACTGTTCTTTTTGATAGAGTGTCAAGCCTTGCTGTAAGAGTTGTCTAGCATCACTTGGTTGTGCAACCACCTGTAGAGCCGCGATATATTGCGTCAAGAGACTCTGAGGATGATTTGCTGTATCAGCGAAGAACGCCATTGGACTTGTAGCTGTGGCAAATTGTGTCAGTGCAACGAGAAAGGCAAGTTTATACATAGCTGATATTGAAGATATAGGGAGAGGAGGGAGGGGGAAGGGGAGAACAGAGAATCTTTCCGTATTACCAATTCTCAAAACTACAATGGTTGAGTGTAAACCAGAGAAAAATACAAACCTTGTTCTTGTTGAGTGTTCCCTCTTCTAACATCAACTAAAGGAATACCCCAGTCAAATCTGGCACTCAGTCTATCGCTTTGCCACTGTAATCCTAGTCCTACTGACGTTAGACTATTGTTTGGTAGATTCCTCCTGCCAGAACTACTCCAGCCAATGCCATAGTCTACAAATGGCGTAATTTGGAGAACTCCATTGACATCAGGTATACGTAAAATCGGATACCTAAATTCTAGAGAAGTTAAAAAGGCATTATCTGTTAACAAAAAGTCTTGACGATAGCCTCTGACTGTACGTACACCTCCCACTCCAAACTGTTCTAAAGGCACCAACGCTCTGTCAGCTAATTGAGCATCTGCACGAATTAATAGTAAAGTATCTGGAGCCAGTAAGCGCACCCACTGAGCTTGTCCTTGCCAGGAATAAAAGTTACCATCTGGAGGTCTTGGGTTACTGGTAGCATTGAAGGCGTCTATACCAAAGCTAAATTGCGATCGCGCTGCAAGGACTTCTTTGCTATTACGTTTAGTCCATTCTTGAAAAAATCGCAGTATTGATAGGCGAGTATTTCCATTTCTATCAGAGCCTGGTTCGTCAGTAAAGGGGAATCGAGTGCCTAGCAGTGATTCCAAAAAGCCAACGTCACTTTCCCGCCGATTTGCGGTGAGCCCAACCGCAAATTCTTCTGTAGGGGTTTGCACGATTGGTTGACGTAGGGTTAAAGAGAAGTCTTGTAAAATGCCTCTAATATCTAAAATGTCGAACGGTTTTTCAATGACTACGCTGTCTGTATAGTTATAGCCAAATGCTATAGTTCCATTGTGCGCGTTGATTGGCAAAATATAGTTAAAATCAACGTTGTTGCTACCATCGGTGTTGGCGTAGGCAATACTTAAAGCATCTCCCGATCCTGTGAGGTTAGCTTGGTTGATTTGGATTTGGCGATCAAAGCTACCGATACTTGGGATGCGATTGTTGTCTAAGCTCAGTTGAAAATTAAATGTCTTTGCCTCTGCCACCCTGACATCAAGCACACTGGTACCGGGGGAGGTTCCTGCGGCAAGTTCCGCAGAGATATTCTTAATCAACGGGTTCAACTGGAGTAGTTGCAGTGCTTTGAGCAACTTGTTCACGTTCAGGGGTTTGTGAGTGGCGATCGCCAAACGGCTGCGGATATACCCTGTGTTCAGCCTTTTCAAACCTCTCACTTGAATACCTTCCAAGCCACCTTCTACGACTTGGATTTTGACAGTACTGCCTGCCGATTTCAATTTTTGGTTAGCTGGAATGAAAGCCCCGGAGGTAATGTAACCGCGATCGCGGTAGAGTTTAGTCACTGCTTCCGAAGCTTGTAGAAGTTCCGCAAAGGTAATCTGTCTACGAGCAAATTTATCGGTGACTTTGTCGAAATCTTTCCGACTAAAAACAGAACTGCCAACCACATCAAAGCCAGAAATAAAAATCGTTCCGGAAAACCCATTTGGAACTGCCTCAGGAGTGGGAGAAGGTGGGGGTATGGGGAATAGCTTTTCTGGTGGTGGAAGCTCTTGAGGTTTTTCCGGTGCAATGGGAGGACTTTGTACGGGTGGGCGGAAAATATCTGGTGGTGCTTGTGGTTGGTTTTGTGCCGTTTCAGTTTCTCTTGGTGCTGCTGGTAGGGGAGGACTTTGTTCGGATATCCGGAAAATATCTGATGCTCGTTGGGTTTGTCCGATTTCAATTGGCTGGAATTGATGAGGAGTTGTGCCCAAAGATGTCTGTAGGGAAGCGGGAGTAGTGTTTAACAAAGGAGACTTTTCCCTCCCACCGACTACCACTTCTTTTTGCAACCCAGTATCAGCCGTCACTGTTTGTGCTGACAACGGTTGCTGGATGATGAACATCAGGGCGAGTGTGAGTAAGCTTGGCGATCGCCAGCAGTCATAGATATTCAGTAACCTGTTATTGAGCATAGCAACTAGATCCAAGAGAGGAAGATAGATAAACAGTGTGAGCAGACTGGGCGATCAGGACAACTTCCCTTTTGTTGTTGAGTAACCAGCCCTCTTCAGGTAAAATTTCCAAAGCCTTTGACTGAGAGTGTATTGGGACTGATGTTTTGCTAAGGCGATCTTCTGTCACCCCTTCAGGATTCTCGCTACTCCCCATACTTGGTCTTTGAGTATCCGACCATACAAAATTACTACTGAGGGTTTGCTCCGGGCTGGGAGGTAAGCCAATACGGTTCGGATAAGCAGTTCTTAGGCAGGGGAGGCAGGGGAAGAAAGAGTTATTGGACAATTAGTTCTTTCCCGAACTGCACCTCTACTCAAGAAAGCTCCCCCTACCTGCCTTAACGAGTAAATTCCTTAACCGAACCGTATTGGGAGGTAAGCCGCCTCGCCCTGTGACAGTAACTTTATTGAAAAAAGCATCGCCATTCGTAGGAACAGAAAATTGACGGAAACTGTGGAAGAGATTTCCTCCTAAGAGCGTTCCACCAGTAATCGTGAAATTATTCCCATTGCTCCTCACCACAGAGTTCAGCTGTAGAGTGACATCTGGTGCAACTTGGGCAAAGGCGCAATTTCCCATGGATGCGATCGCTCCTTCCAACCCCAAAACTACCAACCAATTTAAATAATTGCATCCCTGTTTCCTGCCTAAAGCCATATAAGTTATATCCTCCCGCAGAACTTCAGTAATTGCACTTATTACCGAAATGCTGGGCGAATTTTTTATGAAAGTAGTGTAATAACACTTACAGTATTTTTCCTGTTATTTGTCCGTTTCAGAGAAATTTGATAGAAAAGTTTTTATAATCTGCCTTTAGAAGGATGAGTTGCCCTCAAATATTTTATACGTATTCATTTCATACCCGTACAATTTTCTCTCAAGACTAGTACAACGTTTCATAAATTCGTGGCGTTTTGGTTCGTAGTTGCGCTGTCTTCGCGCTTATCTTATATCATGTCTGGTTGATTAACCTTAAATACTAGAAGAACCCCACCCCGCTTTTCGGTGTGCTTTGTCTCCCCTCACCGCAAGCGGTGAGTCCAGCGCTGCAGGAGGGTTAGCCCGACCTAGGCGACTGGCGTTAGCGTTAGCGTTAGCGTTAGCGACGTTAGCGAAGCGGTAGCGAGGCACGAGCGTCGGAACGAGCGTCGGAACGAGCGTCACCCGAAGGGTGAGGGGTTGGGGGTGGGGTTCTTGTATTATGGTTGTGCTACCGGACATGATATTACGCCAAACCTTCAAGTATGGAAAAAAGATTTATTTCGCTCTGATGTAGCACAAGAAATAATGCGTCCTTACGTAAAGTCTGCCGGGGGTTGCTTCCCCCGGCGAGCTTTACTTCAATCCCCCCGTTTCGCGCTTGGGGTTACGGGCGCACTCCTAAACTCCGTGATCTCTTGAAACACTCTTTCCACTATGTTATGGAGATTTTTTAGATAAAGCGAGCGCACAAGAAAAAGGGTGCGTTAACAGAATGTAACTCACCTTAATATACGTAAGCGTAGTATTTTAGCAAAACGACTTATATCAGAAGGAGACAATTTGCTAAAAACTACTTAGGTTTGATTGCCCGATTTTGGCTCAGCGTCTTCCTGCATTGGCGTGGGTTGGAAAAAAGTGATACATTGTATCTTCCGGAGCAAGACGAATAGCTGTGTTGTGATCTGTCATTGCTTTTAACTTGTCCCCTATTTCATAGTAAAGCTGACTGCGCCAAACATATAAAAGAGGGTTTTCTGGATGAATGCTAATAGCTTGGGTATAGTCTTCGAGTGCGCCCAACCTATCTTCTAACTTATTGCGGCGAAAGTTAGCTCGTTCAGTGTAAACGTACGCATCTTGAGGATTAACTAAAATTGCATGGTCAAATTCAGCGATCGCTCTTTGAGTGTCTCCAAGCTTGTACGAAGTATAAGCTTGTTCAATAAATGTTGCCGGAATATTCTGTTTAACATCAGAGGTGGTATACTTTTCAGCAGCCTGAAACTGCTTATTTGTTCTTGTGTGCTGGGAATGTGAGGCTTTTGAGGAAGGATGGTGCAGGTTTAAAGCTTTAGAAAGGACATTTACACTTGAAACCAAGGCTAAAATACAGCCAATGGCAATCATTCCGCTTGCAAAACCCTGTTCACCACTGCTGGAAACATATTGAAGTGCGTCTACACTTTTGGTTGAATGGTTTTCTACAACCTGAAGGGCTTGCGCGGGTTCGATAAGCTCTACGCTGGTTACCCCAGTAAGAGTTGACGGTAGTGCGACAAAGAGGAATTTTCTTTTGCTCATTTTATAACTCCACTACAGCGTCCAGTTTTATTAAGCTGCAAGTTCAAGGTAAACATCATAAAAGTTAACTCTCAGTTCTACAAAGTTATCTTACTTGATCTAAGTAAAACCACATTTCTTACGAAACTTTCCGAAAAAAATATTTTACTACTCTTTTATTGTGTCAAAATAGCTGACTCTTGACCTCTGTACATGGACTTAAGTCAAAAGGAAAAATAATTATCTTAACCTTAAAATTTAGTCTAGCACCTAAGGGTAGACAATATTCAGGCTCTTATTCAACCTTAGGCTTACACTCAGTAGCTTTTAGCGCCCGATATCAAGCTCATACAGTGATGGTAAATTTTTTGTGAAATTATCGCTACTTCTGTTAGGGCTCTCGAGTTTTCGCTTATTCGCGCACGAAACGTCGCCGTTTGAGTAGCACTTTTCTGAGGTTCAAGGATGTATGAACGTACTGTTTGTCCTGAAACAGGAGAGCTTTGCTCCTCAAGCTTCATATTTTATGACTACCTTCTCAGTAATTAAGCGGGCAAGCACCACGAGCCGATTTACACTATCTTTTTACATCTTTGATTGAATTCGATCCTTCCGAAATCCGAAAAATTTTGGAAAATAAATGTAAGTCGTACATTTTACGACCGATCCAATCCTGAATATAGGCTAAAGATGAAACATTCATTTCTAGAACGCCTGCACAGTCCAGATCGCCCTGTGATAGTCTTTGACGGAGCGATGGGAACCAACTTGCAAAAGCAAAACCTGACGGCAGAGGACTTTGGTGGTGCTCAATACGAAGGTTGTAATGAGTACCTCGTTTACACCAAGCCAGAAGCAGTGGAGAAAGTTCACCGGGACTTTTTGGCTGCGGGTGCGGATGTGATTGAGACTGACACTTTTGGTGGGATGTCGATAGTCCTAGCAGAATATGACTTAGCAGACAAAGCATACGACTTGAATAAAACAGCAGCAGAACTAGCAAAACGGGTGGCTGCGGAATTTTCGACTCCCGAAAAACCTCGGTTTGTGGCAGGCTCGATCGGTCCCACTACCAAATTACCAACTTTGGGACATATTGACTTTGACACCATGAAAGCGACTTTTGCCGAACAAGCAGAAGCGTTGTTTGATGGTGGAGTGGATTTATTCATTGTCGAGACTTGCCAGGATGTGCTGCAAATCAAAGCGGCGTTAAATGGAATTGAAGAGGTGTTTGCCTTGAAAGGCGAACGGCGTCCTCTAATGGTTTCTGTGACAATGGAAACTATGGGAACAATGCTGGTAGGGACAGAAATAAGTGCAGTTCTGACCATTTTAGAACATTTCCCAATAGACATTCTCGGTTTGAACTGTGCGACCGGTCCAGACTTGATGAAACCACATATTAAGTATCTTTCAGAACATTCGCCTTTTGTCGTTTCCTGTATTCCCAATGCGGGGTTACCAGAAAACGTTGGTGGTCAAGCTTTTTATAAGCTAACACCAGTAGAATTACGGATGTCTTTAATGCATTTTGTTGAAGATCTAGGTGTCCAAGTGATTGGGGGTTGCTGTGGGACATCTCCGGAACACATTCAACAATTAGCAGAAATTGCCAAAGAGTTGAAGCCAAAAGTCCGACATCCGGAAATAGAACCAGCAGCCGCATCGATTTACAGTACTCAACTTTATGATCAAGACAACTCATTCTTAATTGTCGGGGAACGGTTGAACGCCAGTGGTTCTAAGAAGTGTCGCGAACTGCTGAACGCAGAAGACTGGAATGGATTGGTGTCGATGGCTAGAAGCCAGGTAAAGGAAGGCGCACACATCCTCGATGTGAATGTGGACTACGTGGGACGAGACGGCGAACGGGATATGCACGAAGTCGTATCGCGATTGGTAAACAACGTGACACTACCTTTGATGCTGGACTCCACGGAATGGGAGAAGATGGAGGCGGGGTTAAAAGTGGCAGGAGGTAAGTGTTTACTCAATTCCACGAACTATGAAGATGGTGAACCGCGTTTCTTAAAAGTTTTGGAATTGGCGAAGAAGTACGGAGCAGGCATTGTTATTGGTACAATTGATGAAGATGGGATGGCGCGGACTGCTGAGAAGAAGTTTGCGATCGCCCAACGTGCTTATCGTCAAGCTGTCGAGTACGGCATATCACCTCAAGAAATCTTTTTTGATACCCTAGCTCTCCCAATTTCCACGGGGATTGAAGAAGATAGAGAAAACGGCAAAAATACAATTGAATCTATCCGTCGGATTCGCCGAGAATTGCCTGGTGCTCACGTTATTTTAGGCGTCTCCAACATTTCCTTTGGTTTGAACCCTGCAGCGCGAGTTGTGTTGAACTCCATGTTTTTACACGAAGCGATGGCAGCAGGTATGGATGCGGCAATTGTCAGTGCCAGCAAAATTTTACCACTGTCGCGGATTGAAGAACGACATCAAGAAGTCTGTCGCCAGTTAATTTACGATGAACGCAAATTTGAGGGCAATATCTCTATTTACGATCCCCTGACAGAACTGACAACACTGTTTGAAGGGGTAACGACAAAACGCGACAAAGGTGTCGATCAAAACTTACCTATAGAAGAACGCCTGAAGCTTCATATCATCGACGGCGAACGCATTGGTTTGGAAGAACAACTGACAGCCGCGCTACAAACATATCCACCCCTGCATATTATCAATACTTTTCTGCTGGATGGAATGAAAGTCGTGGGTGAGTTGTTTGGTTCGGGGCAAATGCAGTTACCCTTTGTATTACAATCAGCCGAAACTATGAAAGCAGCGGTTGCTTACCTAGAACCGTTCATGGAAAAGTCAGAATCAGGTAACAATGCCAAAGGAACCTTTATTATTGCCACAGTCAAAGGCGACGTTCACGACATTGGCAAAAATCTGGTGGATATCATCTTGTCGAATAACGGTTACAAGGTGATTAACTTGGGAATTAAGCAGCCAGTGGAAAACATCATTAACGCATACGAACAGCACAAAGCTGATTGTATCGCTATGAGTGGTTTGCTGGTGAAGTCCACCGCTTTTATGAAAGAGAACTTGGAGATATTCAACGAAAAGGGTATCACTGTGCCCGTAATTTTGGGCGGTGCGGCGTTAACTCCCAAGTTTGTCCATCAAGATTGCCAAAAAGCTTACAAAGGTAAGGTAGTTTACGGTAAAGATGCTTTCTCTGACTTGCACTTCATGGATAAATTGATGCCAGCTAAGGTTGCCGATCAATGGAACGATCTCCAGGGTTTTCTGGGAGATGGAATAGATGAGTTATCTGTAGAACAAACAGAATTGCCACTCCCAACTCCTGTAGAGCCGTTTGATGGCGCGTCAACACAACTCCCGGTAGAAATTAATACCCGTCGTTCGGAAGCTGTGGCTGTGGATATCGAACGTCCAACTCCGCCTTTCTGGGGAACGAAGTTATTGCAGCCTGCGGATATTCCTTTGGAGGAGGTATTCTGGTATCTTGACTTGCAGGCTTTGATTGCAGGGCAGTGGCAGTTCCGCAAGCCTAAGGAACAATCTAAGGAAGAGTATCAGGCTTTCTTGGATGAGAAGGTGTATCCTATTTTGGCTGAGTGGAAGCAGCGGATTGTTGAGGAGAATTTGTTGCATCCTCAAGTGGTTTATGGGTATTTTCCTTGTCAGGCTGAGGGGAATACGTTGTTTGTTTATGATTGGAACCACCTCAGCGCAGAAGACGCCAAGGAAATTACGAGGTTTGAGTTTCCGAGGCAGAAGTCGTTGCGGAAGTTGTGTATTGCTGATTTCTTTGCACCAAAAGAGTCGGGGATAATTGATGTGTTCCCGATGCAGGCGGTGACGATGGGAGAAATGGCTACGGAGTTTGCTCAAAAGCTGTTTGCTAATAATCAATACAAAGACTATCTGTATTTCCACGGTATGGCAGTGCAGGTGGCAGAGGCACTGGCAGAGTGGACTCATGCCCGTATTCGTCGGGAGTTGGGCTTTGTGGCTGATGAGCCAGATAATATTCGGGATATTTTGGCACAGCGCTACCGTGGTTCGCGGTATAGTTTTGGCTATCCGGCTTGTCCGAATATTCAGGAGCAGTACAAGCAATTGGATTTGTTGGGAAGCGATCGCATTAATTTACATATGGATGAAAGCGAACAAATTTATCCAGAACAATCAACAACGGCGATTATTGCCTATCACCCAGTAGCTAAGTACTTTAGCGCGTAGTCTCACCTCTGTTGTTCTCTGCGGTTGAAAAAATTGATTAACCACAAGAGAACCTCAAGGGAAAAAAGAGGGGAAACTTTCACGCGATCGCAGCGAAGGAATGCGATCGCACTCTCACAATAAGATTCTCGACTTCTCCCTTGAAGTCGGGAATCTTAGCCTTAAATTTCAAGTGGCTCCTGCTGTGGGATACACTGGAAAAGTGGCGTCTTCGCAAAAACGAGGTGTTTGAGGCTTGTATTACTGTCCTTCACTTTATTTTCCCCTACCAGTTATACTGGTTGAGAACTACAAACAGCTTTTTCAAAGGTAGTCCTGTTTTTTCCAAATTTGCTATTGCCTTAACTATGCCTGTGTAACTCATGCCTTTTGTGGGATCGGCATCTTGGTATATGGCTAAAACTCCTGAATGTTCTGGGTTCGCCTTATGCAATTCCAAAAAGTCATCACAGTTACGAGTAAGCAATACAAGCTGTTGATTCCGGGCAAATTCCATGACTATCGTGTCCAGTACACCAGTCATGTTAGCCTCACTGATCGTCAGCACATCATGACTTTCTGCTCGCAGCATTTCAACTAAACGACGTGCCTGAGTATCTTCATCAACGAGCAGTCTGAGGCTCAATACTCACTCCTCGCTGTTCCAAACGATAACGTTCTTCATTCGCTTCCATCTTTATCAGTTCTCGGTTCGCTCCGCAGTAGCGGATGATTTCATCAATAGCAGCGATGGGTAAAGCGAAATTCTCTGCTGCTTCTTCAAGGGAAAGGTTATTCAGTTCCATATCCAGCCAAACTGTGGAAGCTAACAGACGTTGCCCTTTTATGTATAATTGCCGCCGCCAAGGATGTGGACGTGATACTAAATATTGCCAAGTTGACTGTGGTGCTGGTTCTAATTCAGGAACTACTAAATGAATTTGTTCTCTTGGTGTAACTAGTCGGATTTGATAGCCTTGTTGCAAATAATTATGCAGAACTGTCATCACAGAAATTGAGCGCAGAATGGTTTCTTTGGTTGTTGTTACTCCCATTGCTACTCGTAGCCATTCAATCTGTGCTTCTTGATCAGGTGAAACATTGAAGTTTTGCCGTTTTGTTTCTCCAGCTTGATTCATAAGTGTTGCTCATCGGCATGAGTATTTTATAAGTATAGCTTACTCATCTAACTTTCAGAATTGTATACTACCGAATCATGGAGGTGAGTTCACCGAAGCACGCGATCGCATTAACGAATCAGAGTAATGGACACACCAATATTCAAGTTTGCCCAAATGCGATCACATGTGAGGGCAGGTAAATTTAGGATAAGAGCTAGCTAGGGCAAGGCAAGCACGATCCCCCAGTGATAAACCCCACGGTTGAGTTGGAACACGCAGCTTGGCAATAGAACGTGCCTGAAGTTCATCGATTGGGTGAATTTGCAGGAAGTGCGATTGCAGTTGCCTTAAAATCACCTGTATTTTTTCATTCATTTGAGGGGTTGATGTTAGTTAAAGGCAGAATTTGGGAAAAATTTTGGTACGGATCCAAAGAACCGCCTTAGTAACTTCAATACACATAGATTATATGCCAGCAATTAAAGGCTTTGATCATACCACAGAAGCACTGCTTGACTTATTACGTAGCGCAAAGGAGGGGAAAACACAGTTACCCGACTTCCAACGTCCTTGGGTTTGGAATGATGAACAGATACGCAGCATACTAGCTAGTATTTCACTATCTTACCCTGTTGGAGTAGTGATGATGCTCCAAACTGGCAGCACTGATGTGCGATTTCAAGCTCATCCAATTCAAGGGGTAATTTTTAGCATTCCAAAGGAACCCGAAAGACTTATCCTTGATGGACAGCAGCGATTAACTTCTCTTTTTCAAGCACTTCTTTCAGGAAAGCCAGTTAAAACTAAGGATGTACGTGGCAAAGTTATTTATCGGTGGTACTACATTGATATAGCCAAAGCGCTTGATGCCAGTTTTGATCGTGAGGAGGCAATTTTAAGTTTGCCAGAAGACAAAGTTATTCTTAATTTTCGTTCTGACTGGAGTTTAGACTAAAAGTCAGCGAACGCTACCATAACAGTTCAAATGTACTA
>JAQYWN010000253.1 GCA_029379265.1 Rhizonema sp. NSF051 | reverse complement strand
ACCACGCCAGTCGCCTACGGCGGGAAAGCGCCTCATGCGTGCTGGCTCCCCAACCTCTCCCCCTTCGGGTGACGCTCGTTCCGACGCTCGTTCCGACGCTCGTGCCTCGCTACCGCTGCGCTAACGCTACCGCTGCGCTAACGCTACCGCTGACGCTCGTTCCTCGCTACCGCGGAAGTTGAGGCTAGAAACTGTACGACCCAATACTGCTCGGTTAAGCCCTTTTTAATTATGATAGACAACGATATTTCAAGGGTTTCAGCCTACTTTATTTCCTTAACCGAGCAGTATTGCTGTACGACCGGCTTGTGTTCGTCTATCACTTGTGGTAGATGACATATTTGAAAGCTATTAAACATCAGCATATCAAAATACTCCAGCAACATTAAGAATGAGCAAGCAAAAGGTTAAAGCATCTGGTATTTTTTACGCAAAATAAACTTTAATCGTAGTAAAAAATCACACTTTTATTCTAGGCAATTTTATAGATGAATTCAACGCCGTAGAAACCTTCTGGTTGTTCGCCCTTATAAACATTTAGATCCCCGACTTCTTAAAGAAGTCGGGGATCTCTTTAGGTTGAGCTTGAAGTCTTCACACCGGAGTTTAGTCTGAACTTTAGTTCACAGGATTTTTAGATAAACATACGTAATTTTTCCGTTCTCGAGTACGTGTTTTAGCGAATAAATTTTATTAGTAAAGTTCAAATTGATTGTTGCAGTTTTTTATCAAATTCTGATTAACTTACAATCTGCATTATTATTGCTAAACATCATGAATATAGATTCTCAACCCTGCAAAAGTAAAAAGGATATTTCTAAGGATAATCATCTCCAATCCTTAGTTAAGGATTACATTCAATGGTATGGAGACTCCTATAATATTGAAGACCAATGGTGGGGTGACAAAACATTAACTTGGACTGAAGCAATTGAAAGAGCTTGGAAATCTAGATTTCAAGATGGAAAGATGCATAGTCATCAATACCGAGTTTCTAATAAGTTACCAGAGGGTTTAAAAGTTGCATTAGATGATAAGGTACAGCCAGAAAGCTTTGAGGATTTCCAAGCTTTACATAACTGGGTGCAGTCTATTGTTGGGCGAGTTAGGGGTTTAGGAGCAACGACAGCGTATGATGTTGCACGACGCTTGGGTGTGTGGTTGGAAATAGAACCAATCGTAGTCTATTTACACGCGGGAACCGCTTTTGGAGCGAGAAAGTTTGGGGTAAAGACAGATACTGCACCGCTAAGTGCATTTCCACAAGAGATTCAAGTGTTGGGCGCTACCCATGCAGAAAATTTTTTGTGTATTTATAAAGAGCAAATTTTCCCTCAGAGCTTACACAGTACCCCGAAGGGATACTGTATAGGTAATTGACTTAGCGGAAGTTCTTGGGATTCAAACGATAACCTGTTGGATTTTGAGGACGAAGTGCCACTCCATTGTGAAGTTTGCTTGCCGTGCCACGATCAGCTCGATCAAGGAAAGGTTTGAGATTGATGGGATCTCTAGATGAAGAAACAGGCTTTTTCTCACCGAGAAGTGTACGTCCTACATTATATATATCGTTTGTTCCTCCACCAGTACCTGCATAAGTGTTAACGCCTACGGTTTGCTGTCCATCATCAGCACTCGATAGGTTCTCAAAAACGCTATTGCGTACAGCATAAGGATCTTTTTCAGGAGGGACTGTAAACACAATTCGACACGATGGGTTAGAGTCAGTGGTAACACAAACAACATTCTGCCGATTTTCTACAGTTGTTTGGAGTTCCAATAAACCATCTGGGCGATAAGTTTCCAAGCGCTGGGCAATAGTATCACAGCGTCTTTGTGCATCCCAGCCATCACCCAAACTTCTGGGAATTGCCCAAGGAAAGTATTGACCCTGTTGACTTTGCGGCTGATACATCACAGTATACTGACCTCTGTAGGACTGACAGCTAAATCGAGTACCATTGCTGGCAGTTCTGTTCGGATACGTATCTCTGTTCGGGTAGGTGTCTCTGTTCGGGTATGTATTTCTGCTCGGGTAGGCGTCTCTGTTGGGATACGGATCTCTGTTCGGATATGTGTCTTGTGTTCTTGTTGTCCCATTTCCTGATGATGTTGGTACGACAACATCACCACTACTAGAATCACGGTATTGTGCGAACGCTGCCGAGTGAGTGAATAACAGCGATAAAGTAAGACCGCTCAAACACAGAAACTTCAAGGGTTGTGATGACATAAATCATCCTCACACTAAAATTAGATTAGGGACTGAATAATTTTAATGACGAAGAATTTTATTTTTTGATTCATTGAGAGCGTTTTTTCTTTTCCTCATGTTTTTTGAAAATCAGTTTTACCTTTTCTCTCATTTCTATCTCTTACACAGCTGCCTTCAGCCGGATGCACGAAACCTTTTTTTGTAAATCAGTGTTGCATAACTGCATCCAACAATAAACCAGCATCAAACCGCACTGCATCTGTACAAGGTAGCCCAGTTTCTGATTCAACTTGGGCGATCGCATCTATTGCTGCAGGTTCACTGAGATGAGCCGTATTCAAAGCAATACCGACTACCGATACAGGAGCAAAGGCACCACTTGCACTCGCGACAGTTTCATAAAGCCTTACTACTTCTGCTAATGCTGGAATCGGTACACCACTCATAACCTCAGTTTGTCCGGCACGATGAACCAATATCATCTGCGTTGGCTGAGAACCACGTATCAGAGGCAGTGTTGCAGTAGAACCGGGGTGCAGAAGCGAACCTTGTCCTTCAATATGCAGAATGTCATAATTTTTACCATACCGCATGACCATTTGTTCGATAGCACCAGCAGCAAAGTCTACCCGTACTGCATCCAATGCCACACCATCTCCTTCTAACATTAAACCAGTTTGACCTGTGGCGAGGAACTTAGAACGCCAACCTCGCAATCTTGACGCCCAATGTAACTGTAAACTCGCTGACATTTTGCCAACTGCCATATCGGTGCCTACAGTCAACACTCTTCGGCAAGGAAGAGTGCGTGCCATACCACTAGCTATCTCCAGGTTAGGCGGTTCTTTACGCACATCCCAAATTAATTGACCTGGTTTCACCAGGGTTTTTAACTCTGGTATAGTTGCCAGTGGTGTGTGCAAACCGTTTACGACTGACATTCCACCGGATAAGGCGTTTTTGAGTTCGTGCCAATAATCTTCTGGCAAGATACCGCCTTTAGGGGCGACGCCAATAACTAAAACTTCAGGTTGGTACTCTAGTGCGGCTGCTACCGATGAGACTATCGGCACATCGCGCTTGATACCTGTTAATTCCAATAAAGACTTTCCTGCAGACTCGCGGTCAATCACTGCGACAATTGGAGATTCACTATAGCGTAAAATTGCTAACCCTGTTTTGCCATGAGTTCCGAGAATTTCCCCATGCAATAATATAGCTACTCGTTGATTAAGTGGCAGACGCACTATGCACCCCCAAACCTGGTAAAGCGGTTGGCAAAAATCTTCCGTCTTGCATAAATCCACCTATGAAAGGATCATCAATCAAATTTAGGTGACTGTCTAAGTCAATATAATCAGCTAGTGGAGCAAGCTGTGCTGCTGCTGTATTCGCTAGTACACTGTTAGAATAACAACCGAACATGACTTGCAACCCATGTGCGCGTGCTGTATGTACCATTCGCATTGCCTCAGTTAAACCCCCAGATTTCATCAGTTTGATATTAATGCCATCCACACTGTTTGCCAGTTTGGGAATATCTTTGTTATTGAAACAACTTTCATCAACAAAAATAGGTAAGGGCGAATGCTTCTTTAGTTCCGCCAAATCTTTTTCTTGCCCTCTAGGCAATGGCTGCTCCACATACTTTACACCCAATTCAGCCAACCAATTGCACATTGCGATCGCATCAGTTAAACTCCATCCCCCATTGGCATCAACATACAAATCTTGCGTTGATGCTTCTTCTCTGACTGCCGCTAACATTTTTTTGTCTGCGGCAATGCCATCCTGACTCCCTAACTTCACCTTGAAAACACGAACATCTGTAAATTGCAACCAGTCTCGTGCCCTAGCCCTAGCCCCATCTGGCGAATTAATCCCAATTGTGACTGAAGTCGGTACTATAGTTTTGAGATCGAGTCCCCATAGTTGCCATAGGGGTAATTCAACGTGCTTACCCAACCAGTCATATAATGCCATATCGAGTGCCGCCTTAGCTGCTGAGGGGACAAGCCCTTCAGTCAACACTTGTTCAATTGCAGCACGCTGTAACGGATGGAATCCTTGCAAATCCGATGATACTTGCTGTAATGCATCTTTGATCATCTCTGTTGATTGCGGAATCTGACTCGCACTAAACGGCGATGCTTCCCCCCACCCTTCCACACCATCTTGCAAAACCCTCACCCAGACATTAGTTGTCTGTGCGGTTGTACCGTAACTAATAGTCAAAGGAAAGCGCTTGTTGACAGTAAATACTTCTACCTCTACTTGCATAAATTATGCTTGCCCTTGTGCTGTTGGCTCTGACTGTTTGAGAGTAAACTTATATACAACTTTTAGCTGCAATTTGGTCTCTGTTATACTTTGTGACAAGCATTGATTGCCGCGATTACGTATTTGCATATCTATTTAAGTACTACCTGTATGACAAACTTAAAAAAATGGGAGATTCTGCAATCAAAAATGGTTTTGAACGAGCGCTGGTGTCAAGTGAGGCAAGATGAAATCAAATTACCCAACGGTAGAATTATCGATGATTATTTTGTTAATATTAAACCAGAAGTTGCTGTAATTTTACCTATTACTCTTGATAGAGATGTTGTTTTTGTCCGTCAATACAGACATGCCGTTGGCGAATTTTTCATAGAACTGCCAGCCGGGAGTTTCGATCCCGCAGAAGAAAGTGCTGAAACAGCAGCAATCAGAGAACTGCAAGAAGAAACAGGTTATTTTGCCCCACAGGTAACCAAAATAGCAGAACTATATGATAAACCTAGTAAAGATACGAATAAAATACATTTATTCCTCGCAAAAAATGTGGTAAAAGTTGGAGAACAAAAGCTAGATATCACAGAAGAAATAGAAGTGATCTTAGTTCCGCAAGAATTAATCAAAGATAAAATTACCCAAGGTGAAATTTGTGTAGCCGGAAGTGTTGCTGCTCTTTACTTAGGTTTGAACTTCCTCATAGATAAGTGAAAAAAGGAATGTGGCGATCACCAGAAAGTCTTAGATCCCGGACTTCTTAAAGAAGTCCGGGATCTCGTTTTTCACGAATGATTTAGGATTCCGATACTATGAAGTAGTCTCTCCCAGGATGCTTTTAATTTCCCAAGTTCTTGTAGGCGAACTTAAAGACTACCTGCACTATCTCGCCGTTGAGGTACTCCTAATTCCATCAGCTTAGCAGACTCTTGTAGCAAGTGTATGCGAGAAATTTGCTTTTGTTGACTGCGAAGATTTTCAGTTTTGGGACACTTTGCTTGCAATTGTGGGCGAGAAATTTGCGCCTCAGCTTTTGAGTGTAACAGCATGAAAGACGAAACTAAAGCAGAAGTAACGACGAACGTGCCGAATTGTTGACCAATTTGATGTAGCATTTCTATGTCTCCTGAACTCCAGAATTCCATCAAACCTTTGTGGCAACTGAGTTCAAACTGGAGAACTTTGGCTTTTAATTAACTTCTCAATGACTTAGCACATCAGTATGTCGGCAAAAAAAACTTAACTATATAACGAAATATAAAAATCCTGAATTCTGTTCGTAGTTGCGCTTCAGCGCATCTTCATCTTGTACCAAAGACAGCGCATCATGGGACAATACCGCGCGGGTGTGGAATTCATCCGGCAAACAGCTTGCACAACTCTCTGGGCATCAGGGTATAGTCATCAGTGCCAGTTTTAGTCCGGATGGACAGCGCATCCTTACCGCATCCAACGACAAAACCGCGCGGGTGTGGGATTTATCCGGCAAACAGCTTGCACAACTCTCTGGGCATCAGGATAGAGTCAACAGTGCCAGTTTTAGCCCGGATGGACAGCGCATCCTCACCGCATCATGGGACAATACTGCTCGGGTATGGGATTTATCAGGCAAACAGCTTGCACAACTTACTGGGCATCAGGATAGAGTCAACAGTGCCAGTTTTAGCCCAGATGGACAGCGCATCCTCACCGCATCATTCGACAAAACCGCTCGGGTGTGGCGGGTTGAAGGATTAAATCAACTGTTAACGCGGGGTTGTGACTGGCTAAAAGATTACTTTGTCTCGCATCCCGAAGCACGGGAAAAACTTAAGGTGTGTCAGAAAAGGTAAATGAGGAATTAGGTGAAAAGCGATGTTCGACTAAAGAAAAAAATTGATATGGCAATCCTATTTGATTTGTGAAAATAGCGTATACCAAGATTCCCGACGTCTTGCTTGCCGTTCCCACGATCGCGTCAATTTTGACATAAGAGCCAGCAACTCAAGAATTGCTCACGACTCAAATTGATCTTTCAGCAGTGATTGATCGTCTCACGCCAACCCAGATTCACACTCTGCAACAGCACCCCTTGATTCAACAGTTAATCGAATTCTTATCGGGAGTGACGCGGCAAATTGCTTGACGATTCTAGACAGTCATTGTTTGCTCTGTATGAGCGAGATCGCATTCATGGGCTGAGTTAATAGATTTGTCAATTTAATAGTATTTGAAAATCCCAATTTGCGTAGACTAAGGATGCGATCGGCTTTGCCGCTGTGCGAAGCGCAATCGCGTCTTGAAATAGCAATAAAGCAGTAGTAGATGCAATCAGGACTTACGCAAAAGTTACCAAAAGGCTTAATTTATTGAACTGCCAAGAAAGCCAAGAATGAGTAGAGTTTGCGATCAGCCTAATGTTTTGTGTGCAGGTTGTGCGTGGCGTGTGCTGCCCCACGATTTCCCCAAATGGAAAAACGGTTACCATTATTTTCGCTACTTGGTGCAAACACGGGACGATTAATAATTATAGTTTTTATTTCCAAAAATCGCTTCCCCTTCTGATTTTCAAAAATCTGCTAAAATATCAACGATTATGATTAATTACTCAATTTTGAGTTTTCAAGAAGGAGAAAGATCAGTAATGCAAAGTCGAATAAGTATTCATCCAGATATTTGTAATGGAAGACCGATTATCGCTAACACCCGAATTACTGTGCAAACGGTTATGGAATTTTTAGGTGCAGGCGATTCCATCGAAGAAATCCTGGAAGAGTATTCCTCTCTGGAACGAGAAGATATTTATGCGTGTATGCAATTCGCGGCAAAGTTAATGGCAAATCACTACGAAGTTAGAAAAGTCGTATGAAAGCATTTTTATTTGATGAAAATCTACCTTCTAAAATCCAATTTACCCCATCTGTTCCCATCATCTATGTTTCAATATTAGGTGATAGTCCAAGTGATACCCATATCTGGGAGTATGCAAAGGAAATGGGGTTGGTGATTGTTACCAAAGATACAGATTTCTCAGATCGATTGATGCTCGATTTGTCCCCACCAAAAGTAGTGCATCTACGCTTTGGAAACATGCGTAAAAGGGTCATAATTTATGACCTTTAATGAGATTGCTTTACCAACTGATAGTAATGATAGAATTGTTTGGCGATTTGCTCAAGAAAATTTGATGATTCTGCTCATAGCAAATCGCAGTATGAAAGAAGAAGATTCCTTGGAACAAATATTGCGTGAAGAAAATACTTCAACTTCGCTTCCAGTAATTACGATTAGTAATGTTGCTCGACTTGATGAACCAGTTTATCGCCACCATTGCGTTAATCGCCTGATTGAAGTTGTGCTTGACATTGACGACTACAGAGGTTCAAGGAGAATTTTCATTCCGTAAAGTATTACTAGGGGTATTTAGTTATTATATGACTTTATAACTCTAATTATGCTCGGACAATAGTCACAGAACGTCCATTTTTTGTAGTCGTAATTTGAGTACTTAAGCGCTCTTCTATAGGTAAAGCTTTGGAGCGTAAATCGAAAATAACTAACCAACCAAAATTTACACCCAATCGCGCTAAATAAGAATCTAACTGTTCAATACCTGATTCGATTGGATCGCCTCTTTTATCTCGCCAAGCTTTCAACTCAATCCCTAACGTTACATTCCTATATCTCAAACACAAATCCATGCGATCACGTCCAATGGCATATTCGCGTTCTAAGGTTCCACCTCCGTTAACCACGCGATGCAAAAATGCCATGAGTACCAAGTGCGGTGCAATCTCATGATAAGCAGCGCTGCCAAGTAATGGTTCCCCATGCTGCCGCCAAAATACCAAAAACGCCTGCAATAAAGCATCCGTATTTAACGCACCGTCACTAGTTAACCAAGTGGGTGCAATTTGAGGCAAAGAAGCCATCGGTGTTACAGTTAATACTCTGGGTAACACTTCGCGGTAAATTGGATTGGCTATCGCTAGCCCTCCCAATGGGTCCATTTTACACAAACCCAGATCGATGACAAACTGAATATCATCATTAGGTATATCTCCAAGTTCTAAGCCTGCTAAGATTGGTTCAATAATTGCTTTAACTCTCGGTTCTCGCAGTCGTTCAGCAAGTGAATCGAGATGGGTATCTTGTCTTTCTATGAGGATTTCTTTTGCCTGTTGAATATGTTCGGGTGTGATGGTAACATCTGTGTCTATTACCATCTCTTCAACAATTTCTTTGGCAAGGGCATTTACCAACCACGGTTGTCCTTGAGTCAAATCAAAAGCTGTCTGAATCGCCTCAAGTGTAAAAACCTGTCCCGTATCTTCAGTATGCTGTTGGTATAATTGTTTGACTTCTGCTACATTAAAATTCCTCAAGGTTAGGGAGCGGACTTTGATATTAAAGGGACTTGCTGTATTTAATCTATAGCTACCCCCTGAAGCCACCTTGTAATCGCGCACATCCCGCAAGCCAATTAATCCAATGCTGATGGGAAAGTTTTGGGGACGAACGGGATAGCCATCACGCAACTGTCGCAAAACTGAGATCAGTGCTTCATTCTGTAACGAGTCAATTTCATCAATAAACAGCACTACCGGTCGCTTTTGAGCTTGCGCCCAAGCCTGCAAAGCAGCTTGAATTCGTCTTCCTGGCTGCGCTTCATCCCAGTTATCGGGAGGCTGTAAATCTGGGGGTAAGTACAATATCGCACGAGATCGCCAAGCATCAAGAATAGCGAGTTCTGCCGTCTCTGGGCGATCGCTAAAAGGGCTTCCCACTTCCGCAGATACCATGACTGCTGTGTAGCGTCCGCTTTCTGTAAGTTGTTTTGCCAGTGCCAGCATTGCGGTGGTTTTGCCTGTTTGGCGCGGTGCATGAACAACAAAATAGTTTTGTTGGACAATTAGCCGCTCCAAGTTAGGCAACCGGATCGTGGGCGGTAGCATATAATGAATATCCGCTCTACAAGGACCTGCGGTGTTAAACCAACGAGACATAGGATTGTGGGTACGATCTGGCTGCATTAAGTTTAACAGTATAGGAGTTACGCAAAAGTTGCCAAAAGGCTTGATTTTAGGACTTACGCATCTTACATATGTACTACAGGGAATTTGGTTGTTTCAGCTATT
>JAQYWN010000252.1 GCA_029379265.1 Rhizonema sp. NSF051 | reverse complement strand
TCTACTATCCTAAACTACGTATACAACAAACAAAAATATCTATATGGGCATACAACTTCTTATTTACTTGGCAATCATCGTTTATTTGTTTATTTCTTATCGTTTATTTACAGAGTGGTTGGGATTTTTTCTAGAAGATGAAAAAATGAATTCCGGGCAGCGCTTACTTTCTGGGCTAGTTTTGGTTATAGGGTCTATTTTTTGGATACTGGTAATTCCATTCGCATACCTGGAATTATTGAAATTTCATAAAAAGCATAAAAAAACTATCGATTTCCTCATCAAATTCCCTGATACTAAGGTTTTTCATAGAAACGCCGAAAATTCTTGAAACGTATCCTGATGTAATACCATTTCCATATGAAGATGCATATAAAAGATTTCATTGCCTACGATATCTTCTCTTAACAAGGAAATGTTAGGAGGGATAATAATGTGCAGCTTCATAGAGAATTAGTATAACCCCTCACTCATTACGAAGGTGTGTTGGTTTTTTACAGCTTTTTTTCCAGGGGTGTTGGCGTTTTTCCATTATCTACTGGTTCTTTCCAGTCTGAAAGTTTGCGATTGACAGCATTTTCAAGATCTGTAGAAACTAACAGTACATTTGTATTTCCATTAGGTTTAGCAGCAGGATCGGCTTGAGCATACAAAAAACGGTGGTTAAAGTCGGAGTTACCTAAAACCAACTCGTGAGTTTTTTGATTCTTCAGTTTTACATTGATTGTTGCTTGGGGTTGATCTAAACCGAATTCTCCAAGCTGGTTGGTTGGGATTGATAAAGTACGTTCAACCTTACCCTTTACCAAAGTATTGATTAAATAGGACATAACGGCGTCTGAAACTGGTGTGACTGTAGGAGATTTGATCAACCACTTAGTTTCGCTAGATTTATCACCACGTTCGATCGCGATCGCTAAATTTTTCGTCTTTACCGTCAAAGACTGCACATCCGACGCCTCGAAAGTAAAGATTTGCTGTTCAGTGTTCTTAACTTCCTTTCGCTGAGTTGCACCTTTAATTTCATAGAAGTAAACAAAACTACCAATACCCAGTGCTAACAGTATCAAAATTAAAGTCGTCTTTTGTAGCTTCATCATAAGAGGGTATGGGGAAGAATAATAATTTCTGACTCCTAACTTTTTCTTAGCGTCTTCGCCACCAGAGAACAATCGCAGCCACTAACCCAAGTAAGGGTAAAGCGAATAAAGACAATGATGTTAAAAGATTGGCTTGTGCTGTTGTAAGACTGATTCGGCGGTTGTTCACCTCTTTGGGACGAATCGAAAGAGGTTGCTGATCCTGTTGACTCAGCCAAGTGACTGAGTTGAGAAACACATCTCCATTTAACTGTTGTTCAAACAAACCATCGGTTGCAAAATCTGAATTTCCGATCACCACCATGCGTGACTCAGTGGCAGTTTGATTAATTGCAGGAGATGAGGGAGAGGGGGGAGTTGAAGGTACAGGGATTTTTAGTGACGCGGTTGGTGTGGGAGTGGGTAATGCGGGTGAATTCGGCTTGGCGAGTGATCCTGTTTTCGGTGATGCGGTTGGTGTGGGAGTGGGTAATGCGGGTGAATTCGGCTTGGCGAGTGATCCTGTTTTCGGTGATGCGGTTGGTGTGGGAGTGGGTAATACGCTCGAAGATGAGGTAGATAATGGTTGTTTCCTTCTTAAGGCAACGCCTAAAGTGAGAGGGCCTTTGATATCTTTACCCTCATCGAACTGCAATTTTTCGCTTTTGAGGTCACTTTCTGCCCAGCTATCGGGAAAGGGTTTGGTAAACAGTAGCGGAGTTGCCTCAACACCTGCTACGGGGGTAATTTGAATTGGTCTTGCCAAACGATAAAAAGAAATATCTTTACCAAAGTCTTTAGTGATCGGATGCTTTCCGTATTCATTCACTATGGGAACGGCAGGACCAAACTGAGGATTTCCAGCAATATCGACTGCCAAACGATTATCTAGTTTTACGCCCCACTCAGCCAGTAAAGTGTCGAGTTTCGGATCGGTGTAGGGATCGATCATCAGCAGCAAGTTGCCACCCCGATTGAGATAGTCTTGTAAAGCTTTCTCTTCTGACTCTAAGAGCGATCGCGTAGCACCAGCAACCACTACAACAGCAGCATCACCAAGAGATGCTGATTTTTCGGCTAAATTTACCGGAGACATCGTGAAATTTCTCTCACCTAATGCCTGAATTGCTTGCGAGATTGCATTCTTCCCAGGAGAAAGAGGGTGTTCGCCATCACCCTGGAGAAAATAAATTTTAGCTGTGTTTGTACTTGTGATTTGTTGCAGACGGTTAGTTAACTTCGCTTCCGATAGACGTTCATTCTCACTCACCACCTGGACTAATTGTCGTCTGTTGCCAGATTCCAGGTAAACTTCTCCATTGTCTTTGACGTGAAACTTTTGTGCTAATCCTGGTGCAGCTTGGGGATCGACGTACTCATATTTAAACTTCGATCTGTTTTGCTCATGATAGTTGAGGAGTAAGTCCTGATCCTGAGGATTTGGAGAATCAAACACCCACACTTTCACTGGTTCAGAGAGAGAACGTACCGATGCTCGTGATTGAGGGGCTAAGGTAAACAACTGAGTTTCCGTGAGATCCTTTCGCAAGTGGTAGCGAGTTCCTAAGAAGTTAACTAACCCCAAAATGATCAATACAGCTGAAGTTGCAACTAGGGCATTAGTAGAAGCTTGGGTAGAACGACTACTCCACCAATGATTCTGCTGATTTTGCCTAATTAACCACAAAACGGCGATCGCACTTCCTGAGACAATCAACAACAATGAAATTGTTCCCCATCCTGATAGCAATCCAGATGTTAAGCCCGCAGTTAAGAGGAACGGAGCCAGCCAAAACAACAAATACCCAAGTTTTTTTACAGCGATTGTCTTCATTTTAATTGTTAGTTATTCGTTATTCTTTGTATTATTGAACAGCTATGCCCGGATGATAATGACAGAACGTCCTTTTTTAGTTGTTGCAACTTTAGTTCCTAAGCGCTCTGCAAATGGTAATGCTTTTTCGCGTCTGTCAAAAACAAATAACCAACCAAAATCAACTTTGATACGTTCTAAATAAGAATCTAACTGCTCTAATCCTTCTGCTTCTGGGTCTTTCTTTTTTTCACGCCAAACTTTTAACTCAATTCCTAAGGTTACATCTTTATACCTGAGGCATAAATCCATGCGATCTCGTCCAATGGCATATTCGCGTTCAAGAGTTCCACCTCCGTTAACGACGCGATGCAAAAATGCCATCAGTACTAAATGAGGTGCAATCTCATGGTAAGCTGTGGTACCAAGCAAAGGTTCGCCATGCTGACACCAAAATGCTATAAACGCCTCTAGCAAAGCATCAGTATTTAAACTACCTGATGCACTTAACCAAGTAGGTGCTATTTCCGGGAGTGAAGCCATGGGTGTCATTATTAATACCCTGGGTAAAACCTCCCGGTAAATGGGATTAGCAATCACCAACCCTCCTCGCGGGTCCATTTTGCACAAACCCAAGTCGATGACAAACTGGATATCATCCCAAGGCACGTTTCCTAGTTCTGAACCTGCCAAGATTGGCTCAATGATTGCCTTTATCCTCGGTTCTTGAAGTTTTTCAGCAAGGGAATCAAGGTGAGTATTTTTATGCGCAATCAGCACTTCCTTCGCTTTTTGAATATGCTCTGATGTAATTTCTATATTCGTGTCCGTCACTATTTCTTGTACAGTTTCTTTAGCAAGAGCATTTACTAACCAAGGCTGTCCCTGAGTCAAATCAAACGCTGTTCGGATTGCCTCAGTTGTAAAAACCTGTCCTGTATCGTCAGTATGTTGCTGGTATAATTGTTCTACTTCCTTAGCATTAAAATCTCTTAACGTTAAAGAACGTTCTTTAATATTATAAGGACTTGCTGTATTTAATCGTTCACTACCACCAGCCGCGACTTTATAATCTCGCACATCGCGCAAACCAATTAATCCCACGGAGATGGGAAAATTTGTAGGACGACCGCGATAGCCATCGCGCAACTGTCGTAAGACTGAAATTAGGGTTTCATCCTGTAAAGAGTCAATTTCATCGATAAACAACACTAAAGGTCGTGGAGATGCTTTTGCCCAAGTCTGCAAAGCACCTTGAATTTTTCGTCCTGGCTGCGCATCACCCCAAGAATCTGGGGGGTGTAAATCTTCAGGTAAATCAAACTTAGCGCTTGTCCACCAAGAATCCAGAATCGGTAGTTCTGCGGCTCTGGGATCACGACTAAAAGATGCGCCGACTTCTGCTGATACCATCACAGCCGTGTAGCGCCCACTTTCGGTAAGTTGTTTTGCCAACGCCAGCATAGCCGTAGTTTTACCCGTTTGCCGTGGAGCGTGAATTACAAAGTAGCTGCGTTGTTCAATCAGCCGTAATAAATTGGGCAACCTAATAGTGGGCGACAACATGTAGTGAATCTGGGCTTCACAAGGCCCTGCGGTATTAAACCAGCGAGACATAAAAATTTTGGCGGAACGGTTACAGATGCTGTAAGTTTAGCGCATTGTCATATGTGAGAAAATGCATATAATTGTAGCATATCGGAGATTATTTGGGGTAAATGTGCTATTTCTTACACCAAAAGAGATCGGGATATTTCCATTACGCGAATGTTGAATTATTAGTTTTTCTGCTAACTATTAACCAATACCTACTGTCGTTGAAAGCGTAATGCATCAATTGATTGAGCTGTGAGAAAAATACCTAGAAAAATGTAACTGCCAAACAAAATTAAGCTACTAGTATCGAAAATTCCTTGTATTGAAGCATTGTAGTGTTTCAGTAAAGATAGAGAACCTAGAGCCCTTCCCAAGGGACCATTAATATTTTTGGCAATTAAATCAACAAACAACAGTAACAAAATAACTGCGAAAGTCATGACAGCAGACAGAATGGTGCTATCTGTTAGAGAGGAGATGAACATTCCCAAGGATAAAATTGCGGCTGCTAGCAAGATCAATGCCAAATGTCCGAGTAATGGTATTGCCAGAGGCATTGGTGGATTTGACGCACTGAAAGCGATCGCTTCATAACCAAGTAAAGGAACGATCAAGGTTGTCACAAATGTCACCACACCTAATAATTTACCGACAGCTACCGCCCAATTTGTGACTGGCGACGTAGCTAATAGTTCTAAGGTTCCACGCTTGCGTTCTTCTGCATAAAGTCCCATAGAGAGGATCGGCAGTATAAATAACAATAGCCACCCCATTCGATCCAAAAATGCTCGGACTAATTCGTAAGGAACATCAATCGGTGGTAGTGGTATTTTAGTTTGTTGCCCTTGCAAATCGACTTGCGCCACTGTTGGCAAAATGCCTCCTGGTCCGATTAGAATTACGATAAAGAATAACCCAGCCAACAGCCAAAAAACGCTGGCGATGATATAAGCTAAGGGCGAGACAAAATAGCTTTGTAACTCTCGGCGATAAATGGCAATAATATTACTGAATACAATACCCATTTACGCTGCTTCTCCTTCGGTTGCTGCTGAGTGTATCTCTGTTTCTACCTTTTCTTGCGTTGTCAGTAAAAAGACATCTTCTAAAGTAGCGCTGACACGTCGCATTTCATGCACACGGAATCCAGCATGGATCAGTGCTGCGGTAATCTCCCCTCCTGGTTCGATTCCGGATTGCAATATCACCCGCAGGTGAACCCGGTTTTCCTGTGAAGGACTATAAACTCCCGTTGTCGGGACTAATTCTACTAAAGCGACACCCTCTAATTTTTGCAGGAGTTGTTGAGCTGATACAGCATCTCCCTCAATTTCTAATTCATATCTAGAGCCACCTGTCAACTGAGTCACAAGATTTTCAGGTGTATTTATTGCTACTATTTTTCCTTTATTAATAATTGCCAAGCGGCTACAGGTCATGCTAACTTCTGGTAAAATGTGGGTAGAAAGAATGATTGTGTGTGTCCCGGCAAGGCTTTTGATTAAATTTCGCACTTCAATGATTTGCCGGGGATCGAGTCCAACAGTAGGTTCGTCCAGAATTATAGCTGGTGGATCGTGAACTACTGCTTGGGCAATGCCAACTCTTTGGCGATATCCTTTAGAAAGTTTGCGAATAATCACATTACTCTTGTCTTGTAAATTACAACGTTGAATCGCTGCCTTTACTTTATTTGGGCGATCGCCTGCACTCACTCCCTTAATCCGCGCTACAAAATACAAAAATCCCTCCACCGTCATTTCCGAATATAGTGGCGGGGTTTCCGGCAAATAACCAATTTTTTGCCGCACTAAAAGCGAATTATCATGAACATCGAAGCCGGCAATCCGGGCTGTACCACTTGTTGCTGGTAAATAGCCAGTCAAAATACGCATAGTTGTCGTTTTGCCAGCACCATTTGGTCCCAAAAACCCCAAAATTTCTCCTTGTTCTACGTTAAATGTGACATCAGTAATAGCTGGGGTAGAGCCGTATACTTTACTTAGATGCTCAACTTCAATCATCCTAAGTGTTATTGATAGAGTACCAAATAATATTAGATCACCAAGTCGAGGGAAGAGGGGAAGAAAAGAGACATAAAGAGGGAGAAAAATAAATCCTATCTCCTATCTCCTTGTTCCTATCTCCTTCTTCTGATGTCCATACCCTTAAACAAAGTGCCTACTAACAACCAATGCTTAAATCTACCCTAGTTGCCACATTTTATGTCAACCCTGTGGTGGGAAATGACACTCATACCGGAACGCAGTTTACTCCATTTAGAAGTCTGACACGCGCCTTAAGAGAAACCACAATACCTAAGATAATTAAGCTTGCAAATGGGACTTACAGTACTGCGAGCGGTGAAGTCTTTCCGCTCTACATTCCCACTGGAGTAGTTTTAATGGGCAACGAAATTACTAAGGGTGAAGGTATTGTGATTTTAGGGAGTGGTAAGTATCAAAGCCCGAGTTTTGGCGTACAGAATATTACAATGCTTTTACTCGGTGATGCTCAATTAAAAGGTGTGACGATCACAAATACAACGCCAAAAGGGACTGGCGTCTGGATTGAGTCAACTTCCCCAACTTTGGCTAACAACACTTTCAGCAACTGTAGTCGGGAAGGTGTGTTTGTCAGTGGGACTGCCAAAGCCGTAATTATCGATAATGTATTTGTCCAAAATGCTGCCTCAGGGTTGGTGATGGCACGTAATAGCAAAGGTGATGTACTCAGGAATATTTTGCATAAAAACACTCTGGGCATAGCAGTGAGTGACTTTGCCACACCGATGATTGCCAACAACAAACTCTCCGAAAATCGCTCAGCGATCGCCCTGTCACGAAATGCACGACCGATACTGCGTCATAATTTGATTGCCAATAATACGCAGACTGGTTTATTAATCCATGGGAACGCCTCCCCCGACTTAGGTACCAATCACGATCCTGGTGGTAACATTTTTCACGAAAGTGGGCAGTTTGATGTCCAAAATTTTACTTCTATTAAGTTAATTTCCGCAGGCAATCAGTTGAGTCCAATCAAGATTAATGGGCTGCTTGAATTTATTGCTGCCAACCACCATGTCGATGTTCCTATGTACACCGACATTATGGGACACTGGGCAGAAAAATTCATCTGGGCATTAGCAAGCATGAACTTAACTCAGATTTTTGCGGATTGTCGCTATCAGCCAGATCAACCGATAACCCGCGCTCAGTACTCCGCTTTAGTAGCAGCAGCCTTTAATCCCGAACCCAAACGCCCAGCACCTGATTTTACTGATGTCCCAAAAGATTCTTCTTCTTATCGCAGCATCCAAATCGCCGCGCAGGGTGGCTTTGTTGGGGGAAAGAGCGATGGCACCTTCCGTCCCCATCAAAACGTGCAACGGCTACAGGTTATAGTCTCCCTCGTTAGCGGACTGGGACTACCACCTGATCAAATTGATCCCTTACTAAATTACAGTGATTTTGATACCATACCCAATTCTGCTCGCACCGCAGTTGCCACTGCAATACGGCACAAAATCCTCGTGAATCACCCAGATCCTCAGCAAATAAAACCTTTTGAAGATGCCACAAGAGGAGATGTTGCAGCCATGGTCTACCAAGCATTAGTTGCTATCGGACAAACGCTTGCAATAAATTCACCATATATTAATTCTCTTTTTACCGATTGAAAGTAAAATGAAAAACATTTCTACTTTTTATATGAACTTAAAATCACTTGGCAAGACAAACTTTAACAGAAACCACAGTAGGCTATATGCTATTGGAACAAAATTTGTGCCTACTGCTTGAAGTCGATAACCCGATGTTCACACCAGCCCCGGACACCTCTGCCGATCTGGCAATAGCTTTATTAATTCATTATAGTTTTGAACTCAGTGGCTACACCGCCAGCGAGATAGTTGACACTTGGCAAAAACAATATCCCCTTAACTGGCTACACTTTGCAGTTATTGAGGCACTTTATCAAGGTCGCTACAAAGCAGTTTCGGTACAGCAAATATTAAATCTTTGGCAACGGCGAGGGCAGGCTACGTTTCATTTCAACATGGAGTTTGAAACTATGATTTGTAGCAAATTTCCAGAGAAATTAACTTCTGTGTCTGTTATACCTACTGTTGAGAAAAACCAACCTAAACAGCAATTCACGAAGCAGCAAGGGAATTTAGAGGACTTTAGGACGCCGAAACGGGGGAACACGGGGAGTATAGAAGACGCGGAGATGCACAAGAAAGGAAACGCGGGGAGTTTGGAGGAAGCTCTTAATTCAAATGACGTGGGGAAAAAATTTACTCCTCCTGTGCCTTCTGACTTTCCACCTTCTGATCAAGAGGCTCTTCCCCCTCTTGCTACCAATCATCCCCCAATTGGGCAATTTACTCCAGAAACAACTGGGTGTTCAGATTCCTTCACGTCAAAACTTAAGGCAATGTCTAACAATAAGTTACTATCGATTAACGATGACTCAAAACGGTTCAGTTGAAGCTAAAAACCTGATTTCAAGGTAGGTTGGGGAGATCTTCGGGAATGACGGCTTAACCAGCTATCACGGAATGTCAGGGTCAAAACCCGTGACACTGGGAAATTATACCAAGTTCAAAAATCTTTGCAACACATGAATCAATCGCAAGGGCGAACAGCCCTGACGCTCGGAGCGCGAAGCGTCTCCCCGAGTGAGAAGACTCGCGCTTCGCTACGAAGATCGCCCCTACATGGTAATCTGTCGCATTCTTTTTTCAAATTGGTATTAGTTTGAAAATTAATGCTGTGGGGTACTGCTACCACCATTGCGATCTCGTAAATACTCCCAAATTTGTCGAATCTCAGTTCGGAACTCTTGGCGGTGTTTCGACACTTTTTAAGGGATGCGTGCGGCAGGCTACGCCTACGCTATTATCCCTCAGATGATTGTTCAAAGCCTGGAACAACGTCTAATCGTGCTATGTACAAGGTGATTCGTTTGAGAGCGTGCTTCCGTCCTAACTAAGTAAAAATGATCATCAAAAATTTAGGATCAGGAGCCGTTTACTTAATCGGTATTCATTTCTGGCGGTTCGGGAGTTAATTCCTAGTAACTGATTTACTGAACATTATTTGACATTATTGAACTTA
>JAQYWN010000251.1 GCA_029379265.1 Rhizonema sp. NSF051 | reverse complement strand
CCCTTTTCCTGCACCCTCTTGACAAAAGTGCAATTGCTTTAACCTCTCACGGATGATGTGCAGGCGTCTTGTGTCATCGCACGCGAAGATATTCCAGGAAACAAACGCCTAGTTGCCTACGTGGTGCTGCAATTGGAGGTTACACCGACAATCACTGAACTGCGGCAATTCCTGAAAGCCAAGCTACCAGACTATATGGTACCCAGTGGAATAGTCATCTTGGACTCCCTACCTCTTACACCCAACGGTAAAATTTACAAAAGCGCTCTACCTTCCCCGGAGTCACGTGGAGGAATAGAAGTCAGTTTAGTAGCTCCCCGCACCCCCATTGAGGAAATACTAGCACTTATTTGGGCTGAAGTCCTGAGAGTTCCGCTTGTCGGCATTCACGATAACTTCTTTGAACTCGGCGGCGATTCCATCCTCAGCATTCAAATCATCTCAAGAGCAAAGCAAGCTGGTTTGCAACTGAGTGTCAAGCAATTATTTGCACATCAAACAATCGCCGAATTAGCCACAGTGGCAGTCACTTCAAGGGATCTCCAACTCTCACCTGAACAAGGATTAGTTACAGGTAAAATCCCCTTAACGCCAATTCAACACTGGTTTTTTGAGCAGAACTTACCACAACCGCACCACTTTAATCAATCATTTCTGCTTTGTATACCGTCAAACTTCCAGCCAGGACTATTAAAGCAAGTATGGCAGCAATTACTATTACATCACGATGCTCTGCGCTTACGCTTTACGCAGTCACAATCAGGTTGGCAGCAAATTCACTCAGATCCGAGTGAGCACATTGCTTTCTCTTTTATAGACTTATCTACACTCCCAGAAACAGAGTACTTATCTGCTATCGTTGCCACCGCCACTTCCTTACAGGCGAGTTTGAATCTGGAGGAGAATCTGGTGCAAGTGGCGTATTTCTGGCTAGGGGTTGACAAAAAGGCAAGATTACTGATAATTATCCACCATTTGGTAGTTGACGGTGTGTCCTGGCGGATTTTGTTAGAAGATTTGCTCACAGCTTACCAGCAACTCGAGAGCAGCAAAGCGATTCAACTCCCTGCCAAAACCACCTCATTCAAAGATTGGGGGCAACATCTGACAAAATATGCTCAAACAGAAGTTTTCAAATCAGAAATAGCTTATTGGTTGCGTGGATCTCGCGCCGCAGTTGCTTCCATTCCAATAGACTGTATAGTCGGAGCGAATAGTGTTGCCACAGCAAATACAGTCTCAGTATCATTAAATGAAGCAGAAACCCTCTCTTTGTTACTTGATTTCCCGAAAGCTTACAAAACACAGATTAATGATGTCTTGCTGACGGCTTTAGTGCTGGTTTTGAGCAAATGGACTCACTCTGACTCAGTGCTATTCAACTTAGAAGGTCATGGGCGGGAAGATATTATAGAGGGTGTAGACTTATCACGTACAGTCGGTTGGTTTACAACGATTTTCCCTGTACATGTGGAACTTTCAACCACAGACAAACAGTATCTCGGTACTGCTTTAAAATCCGTCAAGGAACAATTACGTGCCATTCCGCACAAAGGCATTGGTTACGGCTTATTGCGTTATCTGAGTTCAGATCCAGAAATCGCTGCCCAACTACAGACACAGACACTTGCGGAAATTAGCTTCAATTATCTAGGTCAATTTACTCAAGTTCTGAACACATCTTCTGTGATCCAGTTGGCGACTGAGCCGAGCGGACAAAGCCACAGTTTGCAAGGTAAGCGTGCTTATCTGCTGGATATTAACGCCATCATTACAAACGAACGGCTGCAAATAGATTGGACATACAGCACCAATGTCCATCAGCAAAGCACTATTGAGAATATTGCCCTTGAATTTGTCGCCACATTGCGAGAGCTAATTACCCATTGTTTATCTCCTGATAACGGAGGTTATACCCCCACAGATTTCCCGTTAGTAAAATTTGACCAACGAGAACTAGATCAAGTGTTGGCAAATATAGAATTAAAACCACAAGACAGCAAAACTCACTCAACATCTGTTGAGGATATTTATCCGTTATCTCCTATGCAACAGGGGATGCTGTTTGAAAGTTTGTATGCTCCAAACTCAGGCGTATATTTTGAGATCTTAATTTGTACTTTGAAAGGAAATGTGGATGTGCCAGCCTTCCAGGCAGCTTGGCAGCAAGTGGTAGCAAGGCATTCCATCTTCCGCACAGCGTTCATTTGGGAGTCTTTAAACCAGCCGCTTCAAGTCGTGTATCGACAGGTTCCGGTGACGCTCCTCACCTATGATTGGCGAGAGTTATCTGTGGAACAACAGAAACAGCAATTAGAGGTTTTTCTTGACTCGGAGCGGCAGCAGGGTTTGCCACTTTCGCAAGCTCCATTGATGCGCCTACATCTGATTCAGTTGGATAGGGATACATACGAGTTTGTTTGGAGTAGTCATCATTTATTGCTTGATGGTTGGTCGTCAGCTTTAGTTTTCAAAGAACTGTTAAACTTTTATCAAGCTTTTTCTCAAGGGGAACGTTTACCGTTACAGCCAACTGTCAGCTACCGCAACTACATTGCTTGGCTCCAGCAACAAGATGTCGCTAATTCTGTGGCATTTTGGCGACAAAAACTCCAAGGTTTTCATGCACCCACGCCAATAACAGTGGATAGACTATTGCCACGCGACAATGGGAACGAAAGCTTTGGTGAACAATTTCTTCAGTTAACGTTGCCTTCCTCAGCCGCAGTGCAGTCTTTTGCACGACAGCATCAATTGACGATCAATAATCTGGTGCAGGCAACCTGGGCATTATTGCTGTGTCGCTACAGCCGAGAAACAGATGTGGTTTTTGGTATGACTGTGTCTGGGCGTCCGCCTGATCTTATGGGTGTAGAGTCGATGGTGGGATTATTGATCAACACTGTGCCAATGCGAGTTAAAATCTCACAGGAAACGAAACTGCTGGATTTGTTGAAGGATTTACAGGCGCAAATTGTTGAGTCTGAGCAATTTTCATATAGCTCATTAATAGACATTCAGGGCTTCAGTGATGTGCCCAGAGGCATGCCTTTGTTCGAGAGCATAGTCGTATTCGAGAATTATCCAGTGGATAGTGCGGTGCTACAAGACAATGGTAGTTTTTCTCTCTCCAATCTCAGAGCCTTTGGACGAACAAATTATCCTCTGACAGTCGTCGTTTCCCCTGGTGAGCAATTGTTGGTGAAAGTGAGCTATGATAGTGGTCGATTTGATCATGCGACGATTAGCCGGATGCTCGGGCATTTTGAGACAATGCTCTGTGCAATTGTTGCCGATCCAAATCAGCATGTGATGAAATTGCCAATGTTAACGGAACTTGAGCAACAGCAGTTATTGGTGGAGTGGAATGATACACTCTTAGAATATCCCCAAGACTCGTGTATCCCTGAGTTGTTCGAGGCGCAGGTGAAACGCACCCCAGATGCAGTGGCAGTGGTGTATGAGAATCAACAACTTACCTACACTGAGTTGAATGCACGGGCTAATCAACTGGCGCACTACTTACAGCAGCGAGGAGTAGGGGCTGAGGTGGTTGTGGCTTTGTACGTCGAGCGATCGCTCGAACTCATCGTTGGGATGCTGGGCATTCTAAAAGCTGGGGCAGCGTATCTCCCACTAGAAACGACTTATCCTACTGAGCGTTTGGCTTTAATGCTTGAGGATGCTAAAGTAGCAGTGCTGTTAACCCAACAGCAGCTAGTGAAGACTTTTCCTGAATACACTGTAGAGGTGATATGTTTAGACACCGATTGGGATAAAATTGCACACCAAAGCCAAGAAAATCTCCAAAGCGGTGTCAAGCCAGAGAATTTAGCCTATGTATTGTTCACGAGCGGTTCTACAGGTCAACCTAAAGGAGTTGCCGTTGAGCATCGGCAACTTTGCAACTATCTCAATGCTATTAACGAAAGACTGGACTTATCAATCTCTCATAGCTTTGCTTACCTTTCCACCATAGCAGCTGATTTGGGCAACACCACAATCTTTCCTTCTCTGTGCAACGGTGGATGTTTGCATATAGTGTCGCTAGATCGTGCTACCAACCCAGAGGCACTAGCAGACTATTTTTGTTGTCATCCCATTGACTGTTTCAAGATTGTTCCTTCTCACCTAGCAGCTTTATTAACATCTTCTCGCCCCGAACAAATATTGCCTCGACAAAGCTTGATTTTGGGTGGTGATGTTTGTAGTTGGCCGTTGCTAACGCAGATTCGGCAATTAACGAGTGAGTGCCAAATTTTTAACCACTATGGCCCGACAGAAGCGACTGTCGGCGTACTGACTTATGCGATCGCACCAGGGCACACAGAGCGTTCTTCTCATACAGTTCCGATTGGATGCCCGATCGCTAACACGCTTATCTACATCTTAGATAGCAATTTGCAACCAGTACCAATTGGCGTACCAGGAGAGTTGCACATTGGTGGTGCGGGACTGGCACGAGGCTACCTCAACCGCCCACAGTTGACACTGGAAAAATTCATCTCTAACCCGTTTAGCACTGATCTGAGTTCCCGTCTGTACAAAACTGGAGATCTGGCACGCTATTTGCCAGATGGCAACATCGAATATCTGGGACGCATCGACCACCAGGTAAAGATTCGTGGCTTCCGCATTGAATTGGGCGAAATCGAAACAGTTCTGAGCCAACATCCACAGATTCACTCAGTTGTCGTCATTGCACGCGTTGATCTTCCTGGTGATCAAAGCCTAGTCGCCTACGTTGTGCCGCATCATGATTTTACACCAACAATCAGCTCACTGCGGCAATTCCTAAAAGCCAAGCTACCAGACTACATGGTACCAACCGCTTTAGTCATATTAGAGTCACTACCGATGACTCCCAACGGCAAAATAGATCGCCGCGCCCTAAGAGTACCTTCTAACAGCAGTACTTCTGACACTTTTGTCTCACCCCGGAACACCGTAGAACTGCAACTAATGCAAATCTGGTCAAAGATTCTTAAGGTTGACAATGTAAGCGTAAAAGATAACTTTTTTGACCTCGGGGGCCATTCGCTATTAGCTGTGTACTTAATGGCTCAAATTAAGCAGCAGTTTGGTAAAGATATTCCCTTAGCCACTCTCTTCCAACATCCAACGATTGAACAGTTAGCAAGTGTGGTGCAACTAGATATGCCTGCTTCTGGTTGTTCTCCTTTAGTCCCAATTCAGTCAATTGGTTCAAAACCACCTTTATTCTGTCTTCCAGGCGCTGGTGGCAATCCATTCTACTTGTATAACTTAGCCCGTTGCCTCGGTCCAGACCAACCATTCTACAGTTTACAAGTAAATCATCTAGAGCGATTAGTGCCCATCACCCGAGTTGAGGATATAGCCGCCTACTACATTCACGCAATACAGGCTTTACAGCCACTTGGGCCGTATTTTTTGGCAGGACATTCTTTTGGCGGTAAAGTCGTGTTTGAAATGGCGCAGCAGTTGCTGAGTCAGGGACAGGTGGTGGCTCTCGTTGCCATTCTTGATACTACAGCACCGAGCGCTCAGGAAAAGCAAATAGATGATCTTTGGGACGATGCTATGTGGCTGATTGAATTTGCCAGAACCCTGAAAATTGTGTTTGCAAAGGACTTGGATCTGGATACAGAGAAGCTTCGCTCCTTAGCTCCGGACGAGCAACTTAAATATGTTCTAGAATACTTGAAAATGCTTGACATTGTGCCGTACGATGCTGATTCCACATATTTAAAACAGTTGTTACAAGCTTTCAAGGCTGACATTAATGCTGAGTATGTACCACAACAGACACAGAAGCTGCCAATTACCCTCTTGCGTGCCCGCGAGACTGATCTCGAAGAGCCTGTTAGTGCATCACTGTCTGAGATTTTACAGGATTCTGCCTGGGGGTGGAGCGCGTTTTCTAGCGTTCCCGTCGATGTCCAGTTTGTGTCAGGCAACCATATTACGATGATGACTCCACCTCATGTCCAAGATTTAGCCGAACGGTTAAACGCCTGCATTCTGCAGGCTATGAAAAAAATGGGACTGCCGGAAACACTCAACTAACATTTGCCACGTCACTGGAAACACGCAGCACTTGACTGGGGTTTAAAGAAGGCTTTTTCTTGATTGCCATGTACTAAATCATCGCGAAGATCCAAGCCCAAAATTATCTGTCGTGGTGGTTTTGATTAACCTTCACTCAGGAATTGGCACAGTTCCTGTGTTGTGGAAAGCGGTAATCTGCCAGGTGTTCTCCTTGCGGGTTGTTACGGCTGTCCAGACACCTGTATTTTGTATTAGATTTACTCCATCAGGACTCTTCTGTCCAGTAGTTTCCCAAGTGGTATGTGCGACTGCCACATCCGGGGTGAGGAATTTAATTTGGGTGTCAGTAATAGTCATCTGGTTATCGCTTAAGAATGACGCCAACGCCTGCGCGTGTGCTTGTTTCATCTCGGTTCGCCCTTTAAACCAATGACCTAAGACGTCCACGAAATCGCTATCCTCGGCAAACAACGTTGCCAAGTGCTCCGCATCTTTAGCGTTCCACGCCTCGGCAAACGTTATCATCATTGCTTTGATTACCGCTTCATCCTTTGCACTGGTTTCTCTTGTAGACATACTGATTGTTCTCACTCTTCGTTTCCTGTGTATTTAACATCTCCCAGTATGATTAATCAACTTATACAGATAAAGGTAGTTTTTATGGATTGATTGTTTGTAATATTGAACAATGCCAGAGTGCAGATACTCTCATCGCAGTAAGTGCAGGTTATGGACGATTTGAACTCTGTTTTAATATTTCTCAAAGTTGCGGAACTGGGAGGATTTGTTGCAGCTGCGCGATCGCTGGACTTGCCTAAATCTACTATCAGTCTGAAAGTAAATAAGCTCGAGCAACAGCTAGGAGTGCGATTATTTCATCGCACGACGCGGCGGGTATCTCTAACTGAAGAAGGACGACTGTATTACGAAAACTGTTTACCTATTCTCGATGCGTTACATGATGGTGATAATGCGATCGCTAACTTGCAGGGGCATCCGCAAGGCACTGTGCGAGTGACAGCCACCATGTTGTTTGTGCAGTCTGTTCTCGCACCCAATTTGCCGGAGTTTCTGCTTCTCTACCCTGATATTCGAGTGATTCTCAATGCGACGACTGAATACAAGGATATTGTGAAGGAAGGGTATGATCTAGCGATTCGGATTGGGGAATTGGACGATTCAACCCTGATCATGCGACGGATTAGCACAGCTCGTCAGAAACTCTTTGCCAGCGCAACCTATCTCAAAACCGCTGGCGAACCAAGAGCAATTGCTGATTTGACCAGTCATACGCTGCTTTGTATGGCTCATCATCAGAACGAAGTGACCTGGACATTGCATAATAAACAGCAGCAAACAGTAACGCTCTCCTTTCATCCACGACTACTCAGCAATGACGTTGCCCCTATTTATCAAGCAATCGTTGCTGGAGTAGGGATTGGGCTGCTACCGGAATTTCTGTTTCAGCAGGAGTTACAGGGTAAGGATATAGTAAACGTCTTACCTCAGTGGTTATCAGCTCCAGTCCCGATTAACGCACTTTACCCCAGTCGAAAATATGTCCCAATGAAAGTCAAAGTCTTTCTAGAGTTCCTTGAGCAAAAGATGCGCCAGAACTTACATGTCGAGCGCGGGTGACGCTGCAGAAAGCAGCGCTGGGAGAGACGGTTCCCCATAGGAATTTTTCTTATTCATCTCTGGTAAACTTGCCGACAAAATAGTTCTTATGTACTAGATAGCTCCGTCTCATCGTAGTGTGATTCAGGGTGCGGAATGTAGGCAAAAATATTTCAAGCAACAAAGTTTCTATCGCTTCTGCCTCATCGTTAAAACCAATTTTAAGCCAGTAGATGATCCGCGTGCGTCAAGAAACGGTATTTGGCTCTTACAGAACATTTTCATACAGTGCGATCGCTCCTTACGCTACTGCACATCTTTTGGCAGATGTTTATCGTTAAATTGCAATCAATGGTGAAGTATTATGCATAATGCATGTGTTGGAGTTGAGTCGGTTGCTGAAATGATTGCACGCTTAGTTTGTGAATATGAAGCGCGACAAGCATCCAAAGGAAAAAGGCACACGAGTCTGCTAAAAAGCGCAGCTTGAGACTGAAGTGCGGTTTTTCAGGAATAACAAGTAATCTAAGGTGACCTTAAACTCTCGAGACTCAACGTTTTGATTGGAGCTAACGGCGCAGGAAAATCCAATTTTCTCGGTTTCTTCCGCATGATTCAGCAGTTGCTGGAGCAGAACTTACAAGTTTTTGTTAGCCGTCAAGGTAGTCCCGATGCACTGTTACATTTTGGGCGTAAAACTACCGAACAACTGGAATTTCAATTATACTTCGGCAATAATGCATATTTCGTCACGTTAGAACCCACGCATGATAATCGCCTGATGTTCACCGAAGAGTCCTTCTGGTGGAACAAGAGTGGAGAGCATGAAATAGGTAGGGGACATTTTGAGACACTAGCTTTAAGTGGTACGGAGACAAAAAATGACAGCCATATCGTACCAAATATGCAACAGTGGCGGGTTTATCATTTTCATGACACTAGCAACAGTGCTTATGTAAAGCAGCAGCACGGTATTAATGAAAACTTTTACCTGCGTACGTATGCCCGTAAGTTTGATGGTAATCTTGATTCAGAACTTCATGTAACTTTAGAAATTGCTAATGACGGAGAAAGACCTTATCTAGCAATAACAGGTAAGTTACCAGCAAATAGTACTATTAAGCGTTGAGGTCATTCACTTCTCCCACCATCTGTAAAATACGAGTATACAGAACATCTGCAACTCTGAACTCTGCTGTTGCAATTAACATATCCATCACAGGTTTGACAGCGATAATAAACCCTTTTTGTTTCGCTTCAACCAAAACGCCTAACAATCCAGTAATTCGTAATCCTAACCTATCAGCTTCTGCTCTTCCTCGCCGTTCGTCGATAAGTAATAATTCTGCATCAAGTTCAATCGCTAAAGCTATTGCTTCACATTCACCTTCGTCCAATTGTTGCCCTAAAAGAACCGTGATTGGGGAGCGATTTTTTTACCCGTCGTACCTCAATCCAATCAAATGTCTGTACCTCTTTTGAACCAGGAACAGGTGTAGATGTACCTGTTAGTTCCCGATAAACAGCTTCTGGAATCAGAATTTTAGTATATAGTTGCCGGAGTAAATCTAATTGACCAACAGCAGCAAGGCTGGTGATTGGTGAAGTATCACTAATAACAATCACAACCTACCCAACTCCCGCAAATTCTTCAAATCGAGTTCAAAATCTTCTATTTCATAAGAATACAGAGGAATTTTGCGTTTTTGAAGCAACTGTTGAAACTGTATTTTATCCATTTCTGCCAACTTGCTCGCATATCCAAGGGGAAGTTTTCCCGATGCAAACAGCAACAGAGCAACTTCAAGTTTAAATTCAGCTTCTGTCATTCTACTAGCACGTAAAGTATCATCTGATATGACGACGCTCATTTTTCCTCTCTTGATAAAAATTTTAGTGGATTAAATTGCAATACGGTTCAGTTAAGGCTAAAAAGCTGATTAGTGATATGAAATTTCGGAGCT
>JAQYWN010000250.1 GCA_029379265.1 Rhizonema sp. NSF051 | reverse complement strand
AGTCATTTGTTAATTGTTAGTTGTTAATAGGGATTAAAAACTACTAGCCACTGTATAGTCAGGTTTTACGCTCTGGTTGTTTCTACTGATAATTTCTATAATTTAAGTAGGTTCTTGCAAAAAAAAACATCAATAGGTAAACAAATATTTATATGCTGTGAAATTTAGTAAGGGCGGGTTTGACAAGATTTTTCGTTTTTACTAACAACTTCTGAGATTAAACCCGCCCCTACAAAGTTGTGTTTATTCACGCGAACTTATTTAAACCACAATATACTAATCACTTTAATATGATTTCTCCAGCATTAATGTAAAGAATTTGAGAGGAATTTAACCATTGGGAGTCAAAAGAACTCAGATGCGTAGTCGTAATTAGAGTCTGGAAGCGATCTTGAATAGCATCCAGCAGTTGATTTTGACGAGATGGATCTAGCTCAGCTAAAACATCATCAAGTAAGAGGAGCGGTGGTTCTCCGACGACTTCTTCAATGAGTTGTAATTCGGCTAGTTTCAGAGCTAGTACTAAAGTGCGTTGCTGACCTTGAGAACCATATAAACGAGCCGGTGTTTGATTAATAGTCAATTCTACTTCATCACGATGGGGACCGACAAGAGTAGTGCCTCGATGCAATTCAGCAATAGCCTGGTGCTGGATTTTTTCTAAAAAAGTTTGTTGTACTTTTTCTGATTGGTTTTGCTCCAAAGGAACGTTGGGCGAGTAATGGACTTGTAGAATTTCAGTACTGCCACTGATGCTAGTGTGCCAAGCGGTGGCAATAGGAGCAAGTCTTTGTAAAGCACGATCGCGTCGTCTAATGACTTTTGTCCCTGCTGTAGCTAATTGAGCATCCCATACAGCTAATTCTTCGGGCTGATTGCTGAGTGCTGAGGAGTCAGCACCGTGCGCAGAGAAGTCGTAAGGAGGGTTTCCCTCCGGACGAACTACGTTCGGTTGCCAAAGTTGAGACGAGGAGCGTTGCTGAGTGCTTCTCAAAAAAGCGTTGCGTTGGCGCAACACCTGGTTGTACTGGTGTAAAATGTGAGCATAAACAGGTTCGAGTTGAATCAAGAGTGTATCTAGCCAATTACGGCGACCTTCAGGACCACCCCGGACTAAATCCAAATCTAAGCTGGAAAACTGTACTGCATTGAGGACGCCGAGAAAGTCCATTTGACGCCGCAGCTTCTCACCATTGATAGCAACACTACGACGTCCATTACGGCGTAAAGTTAAAACTAAGTCACTTTCACCCGTTTGTCTTTGTACGGTAGTACGAATTGTGGCGATGTCTTCCCCATCCCGAATGAAATCGCGATCGCGTGCCATTCTGTGCGATCGCAATGTTGCCAGCAATTCCACCGCCTCTAACAAATTGGACTTTCCCTGAGCATTATTGCCCACCAAAATCGTTTTGGGTGCAGTAAAGTTAACTTGCTGCTCTTTGTAGTTACGAAACTGTCTGAGGAGGAGGGTTTGGAGGTACATAGGGAAAATTTAGGAGTGAGGAATAAATGAAGAAGCTAAAAATAAAAACTCATAACTCCTGTACAGACTTTTTCCTCAAACGCTCTGCTTACCGATCAATCGTAAGAATAACTTCTCCATTTCAATCCAGACAAACATTAAAGCACTGAAACCGAAACAGATTGCCAATTCTGTCGGACTCAGCCAGTGGGTGCCAAAGAAAGTCCGTAAGAAAGGAACATAAATGAGCATTAACTGCAAAATTGTTGTTATAACAACAGACCCTAGCACAAAGGGATTTGAGAAAGGATTTAACTCGATTGTCAGTCGCGAATTAGAACGAATTGCTAAAGCGTGGCCCATCTGGGCAATACACAAGGTAGTAAACACCATTGTCTGCCAACGATTTGGATCGAGTCCCGGACCTTGTACTAGTTGTACGTGATGATAAGCCCACTCCATCAGAATAATGGAAAGAATGGCAAAGATAATACCAATCCGAATTATATAAGAACCCAACCCCCTAGCAAAAATACTTTCACTAGGACTGAAGGGCGGACGTTTCATCACGTTTGGTTCAGCTGGTTCCACAGCCAACGCTAAGGCTGGAAGCCCGTCAGTGACAAGGTTCATCCAGAGAATTTGGAGTGGTGTGAGGGGAACGCCTCCCAATCCTAAAATGGGAGCAGCAGCAATGGTGAGAACTTCACCAATATTACTCCCAAGGATGTATTTAATAAAACGGCGGATGTTGGTGAAAACAACTCTACCTTCTTTAGTGGCGGCCACAATAGAAGCAAAATTGTCATCAAGAAGCACCATATCACTAGCTTCCTTGCTGACATCAGTACCCGTAATACCCATGGCGATACCAATATCTGCTTGTTTGAGGGCGGGAGCATCATTGACGCCATCTCCTGTCATCGCGATAAATTTGCCTCGGCGTTGCAATGCTTGGACAATTCGCAGTTTGTGTTCGGGTGCCACTCTAGCATAAATGCTTACCCTGTCAACCTCTTGCTCTAGTTTTTGGTCACTCATGCGTTGCAACTCTTGGCCGGTTAGCACCACATCTCCCTCTTGGGCAATACCCAAATTGATTGCGATCGCCCTCGCCGTTAACTGGTGATCGCCTGTAATCATCACCGGTCGAATTCCCGCTTCTCGACACTCTTGCACTGCCATTTTAACCTCTGGGCGTGGTGCATCAAGCATTCCTACCAATCCCAACCATACTAAGTTTTGCTCAGATATTTCCTCTGATCCTTCATGTGGGATTTCATTTAAAGGTTTGTAGGCAAAACCCAGCACCCGCAACCCAAGACTAGCCATTTGCTCATTTGCTGCTAGAATCTTACGGCGTTGCAAATCGCTCAAAGGGACTGCTTGCAAGCCTAGATAAATATGAGTGCAACGTGCCAAGGTTGACTCTGGGGAACCTTTGGTAAACATCAAGTAACTTTCAAATTTCAACAAGTTACTGATCACAGGATCAACTGCTGTCATTGGTGAGACACCCGTGTCTACACATTCCACCTGACAAATCACACTCATCCGCTTGCGTTCTGAAGAAAAGGGGAATTCGCGAATCCGGGGTAGCTTACTTTTCCATTGATCTTGTTCAATTCCACCTTTTGCCGCCAGCGCTATTAATGCACCTTCTGTAGGATCTCCTAAAATCTTCCATTCCCCATGTTGCTGTTGCAGAACTGAATCATTACAAAGGCTACAAGCAACGAATAATGCTTGGAGTTCTGGATAATCTTCTGCTTCAATTCTACTTCCTTGAAGTTGAAATTCTCCTGTGGGGGTATAACCGGAACCTGTCACGCTAAACAACTGGTTTTTGGCATCTTGAGTATTGCTCTCAAGGGAGTTTGAATTAAAAACTGATTGCACAACCATCTTGTTTTGAGTCAGAGTGCCAGTTTTATCAGAACATATGGTGTTGACAGAACCGAGAGTTTCCACAGCAGGCAATTTGCGGATCAAGGCATTTTGACGTACCATGCGTTGAGTTCCCAGTGCCAAGGTAACAGTGATCACTGCAGGTAAGCTTTCTGGAACAACAGCTACTGCTATACTCAAGGAAACTTCTACGAGGTCTTTGATATTGCTGAAACCTCTTGCCTCAATCACCCCACCTAAAATAACAATCCCGACTAAAATCAGAGAACCCATCACCAGAACGTTACCCAATTGAGTCATCCGCTGCTGCAAGGGAGTCGGTTCACTTTCGACTGCTTGCAACATGGTGGCAATTTGCCCCAATTCTGTATGCATTCCCGTGCTGGTTACCAGAACCTTACCTCGTCCTTTGACAACTTCAGTGCCTTGAAAGACTAAATTTACGCGATCGCCTAATGCTGTCTCTTCTGGTAAGTGGATTTCTGGAAGTTTGTTAACCGCTTCAGCTTCACCTGTGAGTGCTGACTCTCTGACTTGCAAGTTAGATGCCTCTAGTAAGCGTCCGTCTGCCGCTACATGTACCCCTGTTTCCAGTAGCATCACGTCTCCTGGCACCAATTCTTTCGCTGCTATCTCCATCATGCCGCCACGAATAACTCGCACGTTGGGAGAGGCAAGTTTTTTCAAGGCTGCTAGGGCTTTTTCCGCACGACTTTCTTGAACGTAGCCCAAGACACCGTTGAGGATGACAACCGCTAAGATAGCGATCGTATCTTTGAAGGGGATCTCGCCTTTTGCCAGCTTTTCTCTCCAATCCAGCAGATCTATCACCCCAGCGATTATAGCTACAGCAATCAGCATTAACAACATTATGTTCTTAAACTGATCTACCAAAATTTCCCAGGCGCTCCGAGAGCCAGTTTCCTCTAATTCGTTGGCACCATATTTTTGCAAACGCTGTTGTACTTCTTGAGACGTTAAGCCATTGTCTGCATGGCTCTTCAACAGTTCTATTGCTCGATCAACTTCCAAACTATGCCAAACGGCGGCTGAAGCAGGCAGAGAATTAGCAGACATTGTTTAGGTTACAGGGAATGATTACAAAATTCGATCATAATTTAGTGATGGCTCGAAAACCATCAAATAAAGTTACATTTCGGATGTGAATTCAGCACTTCATCTGTGAAAGGTTTCAAGAGCAGTCATACAGGCGTTATAGCGTGGGAGGCGCTTAGGCTTAATGCTTCAGAATATTTCACAATTTTTTACGCTTGATGACAACTTAAGAAGTTTTTATGCTCATTAAGCATGAATCCTGATAGATAATGGAAGTTCTAAATTTTCTCTGGTAAGAAATTCACAATTTCTTGCAGGCGTGCTAAACCATTGAGTCAATAAGTTTATTAATATGACTATTAAACTTCCCAGTTTGACCGTGAGCCAGATGTTTGGGCAAAAGACAATTCGACCCTTCAGTGCTGCCATCCTCTGTGGCATTGCCTTCGTTCAAGATACTCTGCTCGCTATTGATACGAGTAAAGGGCATCTGCTGCAAATCGATCCTGACTCTGAAAACACCAAAATTATCAATCCTCACCAAGTGAAGGAGTTTCTAAATGTCACGGGTTTGGCGATTTGGGAAGATAATCTTTGGGTGACAAGGGGTAACAGTGTTTATGTATGTAAGTTGGGTTCATTAGGTTTGGAGCATATTGTGACTCTGCCTTACACTGCAGATGGCATTGCTATTTGGGAATCAACAATTTACGTCAGTTGTCAAAAGCTGGGAAGTATTTTGATTTTTGACAGCAACACACGAAAACAAATTACCAAATTTTATGCACCAGGAGTTGGGGTGGAAAATTTGGCTGTGAGTGAGGAAACACTCTGGGTATGCGATCGCACTGAACAAACAGTTTACTGCATCGACAGAGCGACTGGAGAAGTTCAATTTAGCGTCCTCACACCGTTTGATTCTCCTTCAGGCATAGCAGTACGTAAAAATGCAGGTAAGGAAACAATTTATGTTGCCTATGCCTCTGAGGAAGCTTATTTGCGGGATAATCCAAACGCTGAGCCTAATTATGAACTAGCTTACCGCGATCGCACGTTTATTCACCCACTCGATTATCATTACAATCCAGATAAACGCTGCGCTCTGTCTAATGGGTATCTTGTAGAAATGTCTTACCTAGAAGAAATTTCTCCTTTAGAAGAAATCTATTTACCAGAAGTCGAATGGCGGATTGCTCTTCCGTCAGAAACCGAACGTCAAAAGGTGAGGCACGTCGAACCCGTTGGTTGGCCTTTTACTGAAGAAGTCATAGACGGACAACATGTGGCAGTGTTTAAATTTGATGCCCTCACCCCAGGCGAACGCCATATATTTGGGTGGAAAGCCATTTTGGAAGTCAGAGGAGTCAAATATCGCCTGACTCCGCAAGATGTACAAGACATCCCAGAAGTCTCACCAGAACTACAAGCTCGCTATCTCGTGGATGATGACGATCTCTCAATGGATACGAGTATTGTCCGCCGTGCTGCGCGGGAAGCGATCGGTACTGAAACCAATCTGCTGCGGAAAATGTATAGTATCCGTAACTACGTATACGATCACTTATCTTATGGTATTAAACCACACATTGACACACCGGATATTGTTTTAGAAAGAGGTGTTGGTTCCTGTGGCGAGTATGTTGGCGTCTTGCTTGCTTTGTGTCGTTTGAATGGCATCCTGTGTCGTACTATTGGTCGCTACAAATGTCCTCCCTATGCAGAACGCCAACGTGTACCCCTGCAACCGGATTACAATCATGTTTGGCTGGAGTTCTACGTACCGGGTTTTGGTTGGTTGCCAATGGAATCAAATCCCGATGATATCGGCTACGGAGGACCTTATCCCACCCGATTTTTTATGGGCTTATGTTGGTATCACATTGAAATTGGCAAAGGTATCTCTTTTGAAACCTTGACAACTAAAGGCGAACGGCTCACAAAAGAAGATCTATCAATTGGTGAATTAGCAATCAATCACATTCGATTTACGATTCTTGAAGAATTGCCGCCTCTATAATCTTTTTACATTTAGTTGATTCCCAAACAGCCAAAATGGAAATACGGATGTGTCACTATAACGTGCCACATTTTCCTTGACTTTTCGGCATCCTTATGATATAAGAATCAGCTAATTTCCTTCGTATATGACTACAACCATCCCCATTGTCAAACCTATTAGCCAGATAAAATTGGCTCCTGGTAGCTCGATTACCATACCTAATGTAAGTTGGCAAGAATTTGAATCTATTTTATTAGAACTGGGAGAAAAAAGAGCTGCGCGAGTTGCCTACAGCAATCGTACTTTAGAAATCATGTCTCCTTTACCAGAACACGAAATTCCCAAAGATTTAATATCCGATATTGTAAAAACTCTCCTCAAGCAAGCTAAGAAACGATACCAACCGTTTGCTTCCACAACCTTCAAGCGAGAAGGCGCAGCAGGTGTTGAACCAGATGCTTGCTTTTATATCCAAAATTATCAAATCATGATTGGTCGTCGTCGCCTCAACTCTGACGATCCTCCTCCAGATTTAGCAATTGAAACTGATGTAACATCGAAAACCACTCTTGATGCTTACGAAGTTATTGGAGTTCCAGAACTATGGGTTTATGATAACGGCAAACTCAGTATTTATTTATTGACAGATGGAAAATATATCAAATCAGACATCAGCCCAAATTTTCCTGAGATACAAATTGTAGAAATTATCCCTATTATTGTCGAACGTTCTTGGCAAGTAGGCAGTGTTCAGGCATTGGAAGAATTTGAAGCGATGATTGGTTGACACAGATACAAGGTTTGTCTTGAAACCCCTACTGATATCATGTCCGGTAGCATAACCTTAATACCTTTGAACCCCTAAGAGCTCCTCGCTGTGCTTTGTCTCCCCTCCCCGCGAGCTCTTAGGGTTTGGGGAGCCAGCGCGCTAGAGGCGTTTTCCCACGCCCAGGCGAGGAGCGTGGTGGGGTGAGCGTGTTTACGAAAATTATGGTTAATTAACCGGACATGAGATGCTCCCGGTTAAATTGGATTACTCTAAAGTGTGACAGTTCTGCGTACGCATGGGAGTTTATAAAAGTTGGTTCGAGATAAACAGTAATTCGGAAATTAATTACTTAAAATGAACTTGCTCCTGTATGTATGTCCTTAAACTATTGAATCAATGAGCATTGAATCTGTAAAAGTAATCTTATGGGAAGAAAACCAAAAAGAGTTTCTAAAAAAGTTCTATGATCTACAGTTTGTTCCCAGAATAGGAGAGGAAATTTACTTAAAGAAAGATATCTGGAGAGTGACCAGAGTTGAGCATGATTTAGAAGTTAGTGAGATTAATGTCTATTTGGAATTAATAAAAAAAGAGAAGCAGCATAAAGGAACAAAGAGTTCTTTCTCTAGGCCCGAACAAGTGCGCCAAGACGATGGTCCTTAGAGGATAATAAAGTTTTTTGTGCACTTGAGGTAATTTGTCAAGGTTTTTAAACAAAAAGCAGTGTTGCCGAGACGACCAAATTGTTCAACTAAGCGATCGTCACTCAAAGGTTTGGTGTGTGCTAAGATAAGTGGCATTTCTGACTCCACCCAGACAACATAATTGTGGTCGTCCTGCGCTGTGCAGCAGCGCTGAAACTCGGAAAGTGAAGCGTCTCCCCGAGTGAGAAGACAATTCCTGATCGCGCAGTATAATAGGAGCCTGCATGAGTCCTAGTTGACTAGCTTTAGTATAGAAATGTACTATGCTAACAACAAGTATTTAAGTTTCATTAGTGACGATGACCTTATTAATGTTTGAAACTAAATCATTACATGCACTACTCAGAAGATGTTTGAAAAGTCCTTAAACGTGTGTTTCACTACCCTGGCTACCGAGAAACTGCTACGATTGAATCGGAGTTTTGGGATTTGAGACCGCGCCCCTGAGTTACACTTGAGGCTCAAGCCAACCCTTTTCAAAAAACCTCTAACATAGTCAGGTTATGGATTATCGAAATATTATTACAATAGAACCAGGAAAACGTGGTGGCAAGCCTTGTATTCGAGGAATGCGAATCACGGTATACGACATATTGGAATATCTGGCAGGTGGTATGACCGAAGCAGAAATTTTACAGGATTTTTCTGAACTCACCTCAGAAGACATTAAAGCTTGCCTTGCTTTCGCAGCTGACCGTGAGAAAAAGTTATTTGTGGTATCGCTGTGAAACTGCTTTTGGACGAAAACCTCTCAGATAGAATTGTTTGCCAGATTATCAATTTGTATCCTGATTCTGAGCATGTCAAAACTTTGGCATTGACAAATACTGATGATGAAATTATTTGGGAATATGCAAAGGTGAATAATTTTGTGATTGTTTCCAAAGACTCCGACTTTCATCAACGTAGTTTGCTTTATGGTCATCCGCCTAAGTTCATTTATCTTCGTATTGGTAACAGTCCAACTTCAAGGATTATTCAGATTTTGAGAAATAATTTTGACACAATCATTCAGTTTGGAAATAGAGGATCGGAAAGTATCTTAGTGTTGGCATAGGGTGATTGCCGAGATACACGCAGTTTCAATTAGATTAAGAAGTGGGGGTAGTCCGTCTCGCGGACTACTATATTATTACGGACACAAACAATATTGTTATTGTTAATAAATTGTTACATTCCATTGCCAATCAAAATAAACGGTGCCCAATAGTAAGGATGAGAGACGTTAGCGCCAGTCGAGGTTTGCTGACTGGTTTTACCAGCAACAGGTTCGATGTGAATACCCCCTCGCTTAATATCCTCTAAAGTCACCTGTTTACCGTAAAGTAAAGATAATTGGGCTAAACGTAAAGCCTCTGCTTTTGTCGGTTGGGCATCTCGAGCGAGATTTTGATAGAAATGTTGCATTAATTCGCTAGTACTTGCATCGCTGACTTGCCATAAAGAAGCCATGACGGCTTTTGCTCCACGGTTGAGGAAATAGTAAGCGACACTGGCAATTTCTACACCGTCTTGAAGAGGTGCAGCTAATGCTGTTTGGCAAGCTGATAATACCACTAGATGAATGCTGCTTAAACCTGTCAAGGCTTCAATTTTAGAAATTTCCAGTTTGTCGCCATTTCCTAATAAGAGATAGGATGCATCTTTGCTACCTGCAACAAAAGCACCGTGAGTAGCTAAACTCAGATCTTGCACCTACGGTATAAACCAGGAGTAGGCGAATAAAGAGTACAAAA
>JAQYWN010000249.1 GCA_029379265.1 Rhizonema sp. NSF051 | reverse complement strand
ATTTTTATTAATTTAATATCGAAGCTATTTTTCAGCTTCAAGAGAAGGTAATTAATATCCTCGTAATCCCAGTTATCCATTTGTTGGCTGCCTGGGATTTCGCGTTTTATCCATATACCTTGGTTGAAGAAGCTAACGCTTAAAGATGGTGATGATGATTTTGTGTTCCCTTCGGTTAGAAAAATTGTGAATTATAAAAGGATCTTAACTATGTCGCCTGAGTTTCTGATTAATTTGTCTGTCATGCCTGGTGTTCCCGTTGGACGTTTCTTTATTCCCAAATCTTTCTTAACTAAACCCGAGTTTCTACGTTGGCATAACTCTGTACAGATTCATCATATTACTGATTACGCTAGTGGACAAGTAATTTGGTTCTTCGCTCCTATTTCTGAGTATCGCCGTCTTGCTTCTTGTTATCCACATCACCTATATTCTGCTTATACTCAATATCTGCTAGATTCAGCTTCTACATTCTTTAGATGCTTGAAACCACCATATCTTCCCGATAACGAGTATTCTAACTAACCTTAGTTATCCCTCTGTTTTGTACTTGTGTAATTTGTGATCCCATTGGAAAGATACAGTTTCCTGATTCACCTCATCCATCTCTTCACCGCAGTTAATGAGGTCTTGATTTTTCTTCTCTAACTCCCGCATATAATGTTTGAGAACACCCCCAACAGCAATTGCTCTAGTTTTATACAACTGGCGGGTTAACTCTAAAAACCATTCCCTATCAGCTATTAAATCTGATTCCTTTACTTGATACTTAAGAATTTCGGGAATCAGTATTGTGGGGTCATGATGTTTTGCGATTGCGCTAATATGAACAACTGGCTGGTAATCAATTCGTAAGCACTGCTGCCATAATGTCACCCATTTGACTTGAGACAAGTAGCCATGACTAAAATAGGAAGGCTGCACCATTGCTAAAATGTGTAAATGTGGATGTGCAGATACTCCATCCCTACCCTTAGTTACTTCTAGCGATTTAACCCAACCCTTTGCTGACCATGCTTTTAATTCAGTTAATCGCTTAAAAGCCTTGTTCATTCCATCTAAGGTTGTTCTCAGTTCCGAAATCTGGCAATTCTTTACTGTCAACGTGACAAACAACCAACGGTACTTGGGGTAATCTGTAACAACCTGTGGCAAGATTTTATAAGCTTTGGCTTTCCACATGAGCGATCGCCGCCACTGACAAACAGGACAGTGACGAACTCTGCAAAATTTAGTACGTAATAACTTGAGTTTAAAAATTCCACCCGCTTCTTCTGGTGATAGTTTAAACTCTAAAAACTCGGAACATATTTTAATTCGCCAAGCGTAATTATTTAACTCATGATCACCCGCTGCTGCGTAATAATTAGAAACCAGTTCAGCATTAGCTCTATGTTTATCCCAAGTTTTCCCTATATTGGCAATATCGCTTAAATTCAACGAATTTTGATGTTTTCTAAACTGCTTTACCGATAATAAGTTAAAGTCAACAATATTTTTATCTGAAGCTTGACCAGACACAAACATTCTGTGATTAGTTTGGTTAAGAAATACAAAACTAACATTAATTAAAACACTAAACCTCAGTGATAATACAGAACCATTCCATCTCAGAAAATATAGTCAGCCAATCCCTCTGGCAATATTGGGAGAAGGAAGGATGTCCGTCAGGATAGAGTGAGCGTGTACCCTCAGATATTTCAATTTTTGTGTATATTTTTATATATTGCTGATGAGGGAGGAGTTTTTGATAATTTCAAACCATCTTCAACAGCTTTACTTATGGTTTACAGGTTTCAACGCAGCAGCATCCCATAAACCTTTTTGTTATAACCACTTTCTTAAAGTGATCTGTTGTATAAACCGAAAAGTTTCTTCTACGTTTTGATTATCCTGTAGTATCCAAACCTCGAGTTCTGCATCAATTCCAATCACGGCACAATGTTCTTCATCCCAACCTTTCTCAATCAAATTTGCCATGATATTATTACAAATTCTTTGTACTCCGAGCGATTCCTCCCAAGCATTATCTAATCCCACAACAGGATAGCGATGCGTTTTTTGGTAAGGACGAATTAATTCGTTAGCATCGGTATAACCCAACAATGACGGAGAGTCCTCTTCTCGAATATATTCTATTCCTAGATTACCCAAAATCCCATCTGGCAAAAAAATCCTCATTCTTCCGCCTGGTTTTAGCCAATGCAGACAACGTTGAATAAACAGCACCTCCGGTGCCTTCTGAACACCCAGATATTTACTCCCCTTGAGTTTCTACTTGGGTAGATTGTAATTGTCGCACCTGTTCAACCGTTAAACCAGTCGCTCTCACAACTACTTCGGTAGACATTCCGTCTTTGAGTAGATTGACAGCAACACGCCGAACACCCTCTTCAATGCCTTCTTCTCGACCTTCTTCTCGACCTTCTTCTCGACCTTCGGCTTTAATTGATTGATAAATGACTGACTCGCGCATAATGTCTCTCCGAAGTAAACGCTTAATCACTTCTTCTTCCAATACTAGCCCAGCCAACAGCGCGGCTGATGCTGTGACATTATTTTGTACATTTCGGTCGCTAATATTCTCAATTTGGGCGGCCACTTCCTGCAAGGTGCTTGTTTGACTGTTAGTGTTACTCAAAACTGCGAAGGGAAGTAAGCCTGGAGTATGAAGAAATATTTCAGTTGGTTGTTCCCAAAGGCGAATGACTTGGAAACGATGGAAAGTTTCTTCAAGGGTAAATGATGTTTCATGAACTAGTTCTGAATCCGTTCGGCACAAATAAATGACGACTTGGCGCATCCGCTTTTGAGGAAAACGGCGATATGCACGCAAACGATAATCCGCCATGCGAAAAGGAATCTTGTGATCGGGTTGAGTTTGGAACTCGATATGTAAGACTAGCTCGTCTGACTGTAGTAGGATCAGCGCATCTGCGCGGATTGGTTCAACAGAGAGTTCTTTAGGGCTTAACTTAGTCAAGGTAATTTCTTCACCTAACAACCAAGTGGCGAAATTACTGGGAAAATTTTCAGCAAGGAATTTGCAGGTGTTGTCGAACATGGAAAGATTTTATCGTATGTTTGGTCTGACCACTGCTCTATCAACCTGAAAATTCCACATCAACTGAAGAATGCGATCGCATCACATCAGAACAATATTGCATTTTCTCCAGTAGACAATGACCTAAAACTACCAGGTTGAAACCAGATTTAATAGGTATTACCCACCCTATGCTCTATTAACCTTTAAATTCCACATTCTCATTAAGTGCGATCGCATCACGCACGAACAATCTTTGTTGTCAAGTTAGCAATGCCCGTCTGTACCGACTTTAGGCTACATTTATTTGGTATTGCTCATATTATGTTCGAGTGAACACTTAAAATAATGTTTGTAGTTGCGCTTTAGCGCTCTTAACAGTTTTAAAGCGCTAAAGCGCAACTACGAACCTACCTTTTATTTATAACTTATTTACCGAACATGATATCACCCTAAGCCGGAATTACTGAGAAACTGTTGACAGGAAAGTTAATTTGTGTATGTAAAATATAAGGTGCTTTTCACTATGAAATGCACCTTCCAAAACTTTTCAATCCACATCCTAGAGACCACAAGTCAGCAGACGATTGAAGAAAAAGTTCGTCATTTTGGAACCAAAAGGAGAGTTCCACCACCTTGAAGGATGACAGCCTACTGGTGCACTCAGGGTATAATCCAAGTCATCACACTTGAGCCATTTGTTCTCCACACGCCAGCCAACATGCTCGCCAAAGCGTTCAATGACTGTAGTATCTTGAGAGATTGTAGTCTCAAGAGAACCACCAACACTTTGATAAATTTGGATCTGGACACTAAAACCGAAGCGGCCCTGAGTATAGGTTTTCCAAAGGTTATCAATTACGCGAAGTTCATCACAGGGAAACCGCCTCATATCGTCAGGGGTAATGGATTCCACATCTGGTTCCCCTGTGACTGCTTGGATTGCCCGAATGGTTTCCCAATCGGCTTCTCGAAAATTCCCTGATGATAACAAATCTTGTAGCTTTCTATATTTGTGAAGATCTGCAACTAGGATGAAATTTTCCTCTAATCGAGAAACTCGTTCGTTAAGGCTTGACAAAAGCTGATTGAGTTGCTTTAGCTGCGCTTCGACTCCAGTTGAACCAGTAGTCACAAGTGATTCCTGCGCTTCATTAGACATAATTTTCCTCATTTAATGGTTTAATTTTAAGGAGTTTCGTAGTTAAGCACTCTCAGTTCTTAGAAACAGGTCTACAACGACGCTGACGCTCAACCAATCAAAGTTGATAAAAGCACTACAAGCGATGGCGTCTCATCCCTTTTGATAAGTAAGCCAACACAAACGTCGTGATTAGAGCCATACCCAAGTGCCAGTAAGTTGTAGTCAGTGTGGCAGTGCCGACAATCAGCAAGCAAACTAAAGCGTATTTAAACTTATTCGGCATTTTCCCCCAATGAAATTAATCCAAACATATTTTTGAAAAAGCCAATAGTTAATTGCTAATTACTCTTCATTTCTTTCAGCCTTCAAGTCTCGTAAACATTCTTGTCCGACACCAACAACGAATCCGATACCTGCACCAATTAAAGTATATTTTCTCTGCAATTCTTCGTAATATTGACCATCAAATGCGAGTTGATTAAAGTTTCTTTGTCCAATTTTAGTAGCAGCTAAACCGATCATCGCACCAGCAAGAGCAGTGATAATCCCTGAGAAAATAATTCGCCGCGCTCTCATTGCTACCCCCTTATATAAAGATTAATGATGCAAGAAGAAGGAGTAAAACAGATACAAAACAGTCACAATAAACACGATATGATTAATATAATCGTTGCGATTCCAGTTCCGAAACATTTTTGTTACCAAAGAGTGAAAGGATAGCTTAGGTTTTTTACCCAAGCTATGTAGCCATGACTAAACTTAATGCTCATTCATTTTGAGTAGAAGATTTAAAAGAGACAGCTTGCTCTTTCTCCTCTTGAACTTTCGGTTCAGAAGGCAAGCTCGAAGTCTTAGGCTTACCAGGTTTTAAGAAACGCTCTTCTCCTCCCTTAATTACCACGTATAAAACTGGCACTAAAAAGAGACTTAAGATCGTTGAAATCAGGTAGCCACCAAAAAGTGCTGTCCCTAAAGACCAACGACTCATTGCCCCAGCACCTTTAGCAATTACCAACGGCCAGAAACCGACTAAGCCTGCAAAAGCCGTCATCAAAATCGGTCGCAAGCGCTCTTCTGCAGCTCGAATTGCGGCTTGGGGAATGCTCATGCCTAAAGCTAATGATTGGTTGGCAAATTCGACAATCAAAATCGCGTTCTTACTTGCCAAACCAATCAGCATCACCAAAGCAACTTGAGCATAAATGTTGTTATTAACGATTGGCCAAACCCCACCTGCTTGGAAAAGATTTGCCCGCAGTGCCACTGCACCAAGAGCGCCTAAAACCGATAAGGGTACTGTGATCAGAATGATCGTAGGGTCAACGTAACTTTCGTACTGAGCCGCCAGCACGAGAAAGACGATCACAAAAGCTAAGCCAAAAATGATTGGTGCCGCACCCCCGGAGGATTTTTCTTGGAAAGCTGTTCCCGTCCAAGCGTAGCCAAATCCTGGTTGCAAGGTTGTTTTCGCAACTTCTTCCATCACTTGAATGGCTTGGGAAGTACTGTATCCCGGTGCTGGTGCTCCTTGAATTTTGATTGCCGGGTAGACATTGTAGTGAGTGATAATCGGTGGATAAGTCGTTTTCTCGAGATGCACCACAGTGTTCATCTGGACTAAATTGCCATCTGTGGAGCGCACGTACAGACGACTGATATCATCAGGATTAGAGCGCGTTGCTCCTTCTGCCTGAGCATAAACCCGATAAAGTCGCCCACTCAGAACGTATTGATTGACATATCTTGCACCTAAGTAGGTCTGCAAAGTATTGAAAATATCGTCGGTCCGGATGTTCTGCGCTTTAGCTTGGTTGCGATCAATAGAAATTTGGAACAGGGGGGAATCAAAGGTGAATTGGGTAAAGATCCCCGCCAATTCCGGTCGCTTCTGGGCTGCCGCTATAACTTTTTGGGTATTTTCTATCAGTGATGTTACGGGTAGCGCTTGTTTGTTTTGAACATAAAACTCAAAACCACCTGTACTTCCTAATCCATCGACAGGCGGTGCATTCACCGCAATCACTCTAGCTTCTGGAACTGTTGCTTGTAGACCTTTGTTGACCTTTTGCAGAACTCCAAAGATTGACTTATCGGCACCAGGACGTTCCGCCCAGTCTTTAAGCTTGATGAACAACAGTGCTTTGTTGCTATTACTCCCCTCAAACCCAAAGCCAGCGACACCATTCACATGCTCGACTTCAGGAATCGGTAGCACGACTTTCTCCTCGATGCGCCTTACCAATTCTGTGGTGTAATTTAGAGAAACTCCCGGTGGACTTTCAAGAACTGCAAACATGTAGCCCTGATCCTCTTCAGGGATAAATCCTTGGGGAGTCACTTGGTAAAGCCAGCCCGTTGCAACCAAACCTGCAATAAAAACTATCACCACAACCAGCCGAACCTGAATTAGAAATTCTACTGCCTTGATGTATAGAGAAGTAAACCAGCTAAAACCGCGATTGAACTGCCGAAATAACCAGCCCAACGGACCGTGTACTTCTTCCTCTCGTCGCATAATAATAGCTGCCATACTTGGAGAGAAAGTTAGAGCGTTGAAGACGGAAACGGCGATGGAGAAGACAATGATTAAGGCAAATTGCTTGTAAACGATTCCTGTTGTACCGGGAAAGAAGGTCACCGGAATAAACACTGCCATGAGTACAACTGATGTGGCAATGACGGCTGATGTCAATTCCTCCATTGCATCCAAGGCAGCTTGCATTGGTCTCATCCCCTGAGAAAGCTTGGCAGCGATCGCCTCTACCACCACAATCCCATCATCTACCACCAGACCGGTTGCTAAAATAATCCCAAACAAAGTCAACTGATTGAGGGTAAATCCTAATGCGTAGGTACATGCCAACGCCCCAATCAATGACACCGGAATTGCAATCGCCGGAATGATCGTGGTGCGCCAGTCTTGCAAGAAGATGAATATAACCAAGATCACTAGTGCGATCGCCTCGGTCAGAGTTTTAAAAGCTTCGTCAAGCGAAGCGGCGACAAACAACGTGTTATCTAAAGCTACCGTCACCTTCAATCCTGGTGGAAAACTTGGTGTGAGTTCAGCCATTTTCGCTTTCATCAAATTAGCTGTATTCCAAGCATTGCTGCCAGGAAGTTGGTAAGCTAAAAGAACGACTGAAGCTGAGTTATCAAACAGATTCGTTGCACTGTAGTCTTGCGCTCCCACTTCTGCCCGACCGACATCTTTGAGCCTAGTCAGCGTACCATCCTCACCGACTTTCACCACAATGTCCTCAGCTTCGGCTGGAGTCGTGAACCGACCGACTGCTCGCAGGGCAATTTCATACTGCTGCGAAGCTGGGGTTGGCTGCTGACCTATTCTCCCGGCTCCTACCTGGATATTTTGTTCGGAGATGGCATTAATCACATCCTGAGCCGTCAAATTTCTGGCGGCCAGAGCATCAGGATCTAGCCAGAGGCGCATGGCATATTTCCTTTCCCCAACAATTCTGGCGTTACCGACTCCCTCAATCCTTTTGATTTCATCCAGGACTTGTCTGTCAACGTAGTTGCTAATAAATACGTTATCGTATATGAATTTGCCGTTTTTATCTTTTTCTGAATAGAAAGCGTAAGCTAAAGTAATCGTTGGAGATTGTTTTTGGGTGATCACACCAGTTTGGATAACTGACTGTGGGAGATCGGATTGAGCAACCGCGACGTTATTTTGCACCAGAACTTGGGCAGTATTTCTATCCATGTTCGTCGGGAAGGAGACGTTAATGGTGGCGTCACCATTATTTGTCGTCTGGGAGGACATGTAAACCACCCGCTCAGTACCGTTGATTTGCCTCTCCAGCACGGTGGTCACATTGTCCTCTGCTGTTTTCGCATCGGTGCCGAGATAGTTCGCAGTGACAGTGACCTGCTTGAGAGCCAATTCTGGTAGCTTATCTAAGGGGAGGAGCGGAGTTGTAATCCCTCCAATCACAAGAATCAGTACCGTGCAAACTGTCGTTAAGACTGGTCGTTTAATGAAGATGTCAGCAATACTTAGCAGCATACTCTGTGGAAATCCTGTTGATTTTTAAGGTCATTGCTAAAAGCTAATCGCTAATTGGTCATAGGCTTAATGGCAGTATTATCTTTAAGGTTGAGGATTTGCGTGACAGCAATCTCTTCTCCTGGTTTAACCCCATTGATGACCTTGTAACTTTGACCTTGAATGTCTCCTAGTTCCACAGGTCTTTGCCGCACAACTGGTTTTTCTCCTTTTTGGGCGACAAAGACAAAGTTTTGTGCGCCGATGGTAGACACGGCTGAAGTCGGAATCAAAATCCCCTCACCTTTGCTCCAAATCACTCTGGCTTTGACAAAGGCGTGATCTCGCAAGCTACCGTCTCGGTTGGGAAAGCGTGCTTTGGTTAAGATCGCTTGGTTGCCAGAGTTTACCTGAGGAGAGATAAAGTAAATTTCTCCTGTAGTTAAGATCTTACGTGTATTTGGGTCAACAAGCTCTACTGGTAACCCCACTTTCAGTTGCGCTGAGTGGTTTGTGGGAACCGAGATCCGCAAGTCAAGAAAGTCGTTGCGGGTAATGGTGGTTATGGTTTGACTGGTAGTGGCGTAGTCGCCGATCTTAACATTGAAGTCGCCAACCATACCAGTGATTGGTGAACGCACTTGTTTGTATTGGAGAGGCACATCTGCCGCTGCCGCATCAGCTTTCGCTTGATTGAGGTCAGAGTTTGTCTGTTGTAAAGTCGCTTTGGCGGCTCCTACCTGTTCCTCGGCGGCTCGGAGGGCTGCAATTGCCGTATCTTTGCTGTTCCGGGAAATATCTAACTGCTGTCTAGCTTGTACTCCTTCATTAACAAGTTGTTCGGCTCTATGAAACTGTACCTCTTGAAGTTTCACGTCTGCTGCTGCCCTCACCCGATCTGCAACTGCTGCTCGAAGCTTTGCTGCGGCTGTTGCGCGGGCACTTCGAGCCGAGTTGGCTTTGGCCAGAGCACTCTTGTATTGAGCTTGAGGTTGATCCTGACGCAGTTGAGCGATCATTGTCCCCTTTTTTACCAAAGCTCCATTGACAACCGACATATTCATAATCCGACCCTCGATCTCCGGTTTGAGATCAACTCTCTCTAGGGCTTCTAACGAACCTACGAATTCTGAACTGTCTTCTACTGCACTTGACTGTAGCGAAAGCAACTTCACAGGGATAGCCGACGGTCCACTTGCTTTCGCTTCCGTTTCTCGTCCTTTGCAGCCTGTGGTGATCACAGAAGCTACAAAAACTATACTCAGAAGCTTTATTGTGCGTAAGAAGTTGTCTTTTAACATTTAAGATGCCCTACAGACATAGTTTAAGTTTACTAAGACTTGTGCATTGAAATAAAGACATTCATTTGTTTACATAGCACACTCTGGCTGAATAAATTAGTTGATAATTGTAAACAAAATTCATAATCTTTTTATAAGCATACAAATTGCAAAAAGCGCAATCCGTTATAA
>JAQYWN010000248.1 GCA_029379265.1 Rhizonema sp. NSF051 | reverse complement strand
GCGCTAAAGCGCAACTACGAACCTATTTTTTATTCATAACTCATTTACAAAACATAATATAAAACTATCAATTCATCTTCTTTTTCAAGAGATTAACTGTTATTAAGTTCTAATAATCCCTCTGGTGGTGTAATTTCAATACGATTGCTTTCTAAATCTACTACTGGTGCGATCGCTCTCACAAACGGAATCAAGACAGTCTTTGGGGATTTTGGATTTTGCGGAAACTTACTTGGTGGCTTGCGCTCTCGGCGAGGAGTTTTCGAGTTTCCCTGCGTGGCAAACTTTTCAGGAGGAATTTGGGATTTTAGATCGAGATTTATCCCCGTTTCTTCTTCTTCCTGATGTAGCTGTACTTCCAATAAATCGTTCCCAGCAGAGATAACGTCTACTACAGTGCCAACGAGTTCACCAGATTCGTGCATGAAGACTGACAAGCCAATCAAGTCTAAAACATGATATTCATCTTCTTCCAGTTGGGGGCGATCGCTCGCTGGCACCATTAACTTACAATCGCGTAACTCTTCTGCAGAGTTGCGATCTTCAACACCAGCTAATTTAATCACATATAGGTTTTTACCGGGAATATAACGTCCTGCTAATAATTCTATGGATTTAGGTTCTGTATTTCCTGGATGTAATAACCAACGTTGCCCTGGCACCTCAAAACGTTCGGGAAAATCCGTGTCAGGATTAACCCGCACCTCTCCATACAATCCTTGAGGAGCGACAATGGTACCAATTTCTAGCCACTCGTCAGATTTTGGGGTTTGGATTTTAGATTTTGGATTAATCATTTGTTGGTAGGGGCGGGTTTCAATAGATAACTTGTAATCAGAAACGAACAATATTGTCAAACCCGCCCGTACAAAGGGCGCGTTTCAATAGATAACTTGTAATCAGAAATGAGCAATATTGTCAAACCCGCCCGTACAAAGGGCGGGTTTCAATAGATAACTTGTAATCAGAAACGAACAATATTGTCAAACCCGCCCGTACGGTTGTTATTTCTAACAATTATCCATCTCTTGTCGTTCGTTTAAGCGCTAACAACTGAACGTTGATAAACCTGTTCAACGACTTTGGCAAGAAGCTGCATTGCCACGTTAATTTCCTCATCGCTGGCTGTGAGGCTGATACGGCAGCACTGCTGCGTGTGAGCCCAATCTTCCTGCAAGCCGGGGAAGAAAGAATTACCAGGAACAACAATAACACCGACTTTCTTGAGTTGCTGGTAGAATTCCCAATCAGTGATTGGCAGATCCTGCAACCACAACCAAGCAAAAATTGCTCCCTCACCACGATGGAGGAACCAAGGCAAATCTTTGGGCATTGATTCGTCTAAAGTGCTTTCTACAACAGAGAACTTGTTCTGGTAAAAGGGACGGATGACTCGTTCGGAGATTTCGGCAAGGGTTCCAGAGTTAATAGCTCGAGCGGCGATCGCTTGTCCATACCGCGATGCATGAAGACAGGCATTTGTTTGAAAGCATTCCAGAACATGAATCAATTTCTGCTCGCCGATGGCAATCCCAATGCGTTCACCCGGTAATCCGGCTTTCGACAAACTCATGCAGTGGAGGATATTTTCACCAAAAACTGGTGTCATATCTGTAAAGTTTAATGCCGGGAAAGGAGGTGCGTATGCTGAGTCTATTAACAATGGCACTTCATGAGCAGTAGCCAAGGCAGCAATTTTTTTCACTTCATCATCTGTGAGAACGTTCCCAGTGGGATTGCAGGGGCGAGAAAAGATCACGCAACCTGTCTTTTCTGTGATGGACAGTTGACTGAAGTCAGGGCGGTATTTGAATCTATGAGCAGTTGCATCAATATCTAGAGTTGGTTTGTAGGCAATCAATGCTTCTGGAAATAGGGAGACGCCGCCATAACCTGTATAATCAGGACTTAAGGGTAGGACAATTTGCCGGAGTTCGCCGTTGTTAGTATATCCACCAAAAGCATTAGCAGCGTAGAAGTAAAGGGTTTGACTACCAGGGGTGATGAGGATATTTTTTTCGCTGATATTCAATCCATATCGCTGATTAAAATCCCGAGCGATCGCTTCAATTAATGGTGCATAACCCTGGCTGGAACCATAACGACAAACGACTTCACCATATTCTGGGCTAGCTAGCAGGTCTGCGGTACAATCCCGCCATAGTTGCTCTACCTCTGGTAAAATAACTGGGTTGCCAGCACTCAAATTGATAAACTGCTGCCCCGCACCAGCTTCTAATGTTTCGACAATGTCCTTCATAATAGCTCTGACGCCTGTCAGGTTGGACATTTGATTACCAATTTTACTCAGGGCAGGGTTCATAGGCTTGGAAAAAACTGATTGAGCGAGTGGTGGACAGATTGTATGGATGTTGCTGCTAGCAAAAAGCGACTGCCATATTTTACTAATGTAACTAGAGATTGACACAATCACAACGGCACGACCTACTTACACTTAACAGAGAAACCCAAGTAGTCCGTTGCCGTTGACCATTAAATGTTAGCATTTACACACTTTTGTGGTAAAATTTAGCGGCATCTAAAAGGAAAGATCCTCTCCCCTCCTCAAATCAAATGGGACAGATTATTACTCAAGTAGACGCTTTTACCAATACACCTTTTACAGGCAACCCAGCCGCAGTATGCATTCTGCCAACGCCCAAGTCAGATGAGTGGATGCAAAAGGTAGCGCAAGAAATGAATTTATCCGAGACTGCATTTTTGCTCAAGCAGGAAGATGGCTACAGTTTACGTTGGTTTACGCCAACAACAGAAATGCCATTGTGTGGTCATGCAACTTTAGCAAGTTCTCACGTCCTTTGGTCAGAAGGGCATTTATCTGCCGATGAAGCTGCACGTTTCCAGACGCAAAGTGGACTACTTATTGCCAAAAATCAAGGTGAGTGGATTGAACTTGATTTTCCAGTGAATCATTCAACCGACGCGATCGCACCACTTGAACTGAGTCAAGCTTTAGGTGTTCCTCTAAAATCGGTCATGAAAAATTCTCTCGGTTATTTAGTAGAGGTAGAATCTGAAGACTTGGTACGGCAAATGCAACCCAATTTTGAGTTACTGAAAACTCTCCCTCTCTCCAAAACCATTGTCACTAGTTTGACTCATCATGGTTCGGAATACGATTTTATCTCCAGATTCTTTGCCCCAGGTATAGGAATTAACGAAGATCCCGTGACTGGCGCTGCCCACTGCTGTCTTGCTTCCTTTTGGCGCGATCGCCTCAGAAAAGATGACTTCAACGCTTACCAAGCCTCCCTTCGGGGTGGAGTCATAAAGATTCGCTACGACGGTACGTCTCGTGTTTATTTAAGTGGACAAGCCGTTACTGTATTACGAGGAGAGTTGCTGTAGGGAATGAGGAGTGAGTCTCTGACGTTACCTTGGGCTACGCCGCCTAAAGGGGAAGCTACTTTAGAACCCTGAATTTCTAGATTGAGTGTTAAACTTTCACCACTGCGGCGAGCTTCCCAAGGACCAGTATCATAGCCTTTAATCGTCCACTGTCCCTGTATAAAATCCTCATCCTCAGAAACGGTACCTACATAGCCAACTGAGGTTTTTCTATTCATGAGGTAGCGTTTGATAAAACTGATCCGACGTCCAATCACCTCACCACTCAACTGGGCTTCTCCCAAACTACTGTCATCCTGAATCCTACCAGTTAAAGAGTTGCCACCCTGAATAAAGATAGCTTCAAAACGAGTTGCACTTTCTCCTTGCCAATAAGTTCCCAGCCAAGTTCCACTTAGGTCTACCATGAGATTGTTCCGCCACTGATTTGTATTGTGCTTCAATAAATCACAATAGTATTAGAAAGATGTGGAAGACGCTCATATGTCTAATATCAAGCAAATTATTCAGAACTCGTACCTTCGGTTAGTAGGCCTTTTTTCTGTTGTCTTTGGAACGCTTTTTGGTTCTGTGGCTCGAGTCTTCGGTTCGATTGGCAAAATCCTGGGGATCTCTCAGTCTGATTACTTCTTTGAGGAATCTAACAAAGCAGAGGAGATAAAATCAGCCAATAAGACTCCAGTGACTGTAACTAAACCAGTCAACACTCCGGAAGTTAAAGCTAGTACTCGTCGTCCCAACGCCAAAATGGATAACTACTTTCTTGATATGGCTAAGCAGGTGCAAAAGAAATAGCTGTCAATGGTTTTACTCCGAAGTAAAATATTTTCGATAAATCAAACACGATCCAAAAAATACCCCCAATTTCGATGTCGAAATCGGGGGTCTAAATCTTACCATTCTCGCAAATTACATAAAAAGACGTATCAATCTACACATAAAGTAAAAAATAATACTTGGTAAGGTCTATCTTATCACTCATGTCATAGCTAACCCACCTACAGCGATAAGCTGATAAAATTAAGCATCGCTTATAAAAGTATTTGAGAATTTATCTCATAAACTGGCTAATAGAATTACCACCCGCAAGCATTCTTAGGGTAAACAGGTTAAGCAAGAAGCTCAGATTTTTTCCTTGATACTAATGGCAGAATATAACGTTTGTATTTGCTTGATAATGTATAGTATACTATGGAAAACCAATCAGTTCATCAACCCAGTGGATGACCTTTTACGGCTTCAGAATTGTTACTGATTAATCTTTTAGATAGAGGTGACAAGCAGATTTATGTGCGAATAGAAGAAAGCTCTTATTTTGGTAGAGAAAAAGGGGTGAACTACCTACACTGATGCGTTGCATACAGTGTAGGCTTCTGACATCCGTTTAAGAACTATCAGAACTTCCTTTAAGGTACTAGCTGTCGCAATGTCTGTTATTGACATTTTCCCTTTCCGGCTTTTTATTGTGGGGAACAGCCCCAGCCCCACACGCTTCACATTAATCGCTGCATTCACATCACGATCAACATTCAGCAATTCTTTCCAGTCATAGTAATTCCTGATTGAGCAATCCGTGAATACAATTTCATCACGATAACTCAATACTTGAGACGTATACGCAGGATTTACCTTTACTACTATTGCTCCAGCTTTTCCGGCTATGTAGTCGCAAAGCTCGCCGGAGAGAGTACTCTCTCCGGCAGACTTTGCCAATGTAGTAAAGAATTGACTGAAGGCAGCATCATTCCAGGATTTGTTTAATCCTGATTTTGCCGCTTGCCCGTTAGCAATAAAATTCCCATTGTCATCCCTCTTCGCTTTATTTCTTTTGGTAAGTCCACGGAGGTTTAAATCCTCAACAAAAAATACTTTTTTCTCGCTTTTTACTAATGCGTGAGCAGTTTTAAAAGCATGATCTTTTCTCGCTCTCGAAATCTTTTGATGTACTTTGGCTTCGCGTTTTGTTAGTTTTCGACGTTGTGCGCTTCTTTTTTAATTTTTAATTGCGCGTAGCGGTACTATTATAGTCACCTGATTTCCCACCTGTTTTGCTGACTAAATGTATCGATTCAATTTGAATCGACTTTTCCAAAGCTTTCGCCATATCGTAAAGAGTGAGTGCGGCAATAGAAACCGCAGTTAAAGCTTCCATTTCCACGCCTGTTTCGGCTTTGGTTTTGACTGTAGCATAAATTTGATATCCAGGAAGTTGTGGATCTGGTGTTACTTGCACTTCAATTTTTTGTAGTGGCAAGGGATGACAAAGGGGGATTAAGGAGGCTGTCTGTTTAGCTGCCATAATTCCAGCCAACCGTGCTGTGCCCAAAACATCTCCTTTGGGAGCATTACCTGCTTGAATAGCAGCGAAGGTTTCTTGCTCCATCCGCACTCTGGCAGTAGCTACAGCTTGGCGCACAGTAGAAGATTTGTCAGACACATCCACCATTTGAGCTTGTCCCTGGTTATCTAGATGGGTAATGTGAAAATTATCTTGCGTCATTTGTTTATGATGTGTTATGATAAATCTCGACTGACTAGGGCGTGTAGCTCAGTGGACTAGAGCACGTGGCTACGGACCACGGTGTCGGGGGTTCAAATCCCTCCTCGCCCGTTTATTATATGTCTCATGCAAAGGCGCAAAGAAAAAATGGCAATCCTACTTCTCTTTTTTCTTGGCGCTCTTGGCACGGCAGTTGCTTCAAGTCGGCGGAGTATGAAAGCCAGTCGCCGTGAGAGCGGGCGTGAGCCCCCTGCAGCGCTGGCTCACCAACGCACTGCCTCGTCTTAGCGGTTAATAATCTTTACAAATATCATTACTCATCAGTTACCACCTTTTTTCCCACGACTTCGCGCACGCGATAAATAGGGCGTCCTTGGGATTCATGGTAAGTCCTCATGAGCAATTCTGCTAACAGACCGAAGCAAAATAGCTGTACTCCCGTAACTAAGAGAAGAACTGCCAAAATTAGCAAAGGACGATTACCAATGTCCTCTCCTAAAGCAAGTTTGACAAAAGTTAAGTAAGTGCCGATCGCTCCACCCCAAAGCATGGAAATCAAGCCTAACAGCCCAAAAACGTGCATCGGGCGTGTGAGGAACTTTTGCATAAACTTAATTGTTAACAAATCCATCAACACCCTAAATGTCCGCCAGATGCCATACTTACTACGACCGAAGCGTCGAGCATGATGACGCACTGGAACTTCTGTAATTCTCGCTCCTTCAATATGTGCCAAGGCGGGCAAAAATCGGTGCAGTTCTCCATAAAGGTTCATATCTGCCACTAGTTCAGCGCGATAAGCTTTCAGCGAACAGCCATAATCATGAATATTCACCCCAGTCACCTTCCGAATCAGCCAATTGGCAATTTTGGAAGGTAATAACCGTGTAACAGCCCCATCTTGCCGTTTTTGCCGCACCCCACTGACTAAATCGTAGCCTTCTTCCAACTTTGCCAATAGTATAGGTATATCCGCCGGATCATTTTGCAGATCCGCATCCAATGTAATAATTGCTTTACCTAATGCATAGTTAAAGCCAGCTGCCATTGCCGCAGTTTGACCATAGTTGCGACGCAAGATGACTGCTTTTAAATCATGGCGTATTAGTGCTTGTTCTTTGAGAAAGCGTGCTGAACCATCGGTTGAACCATCATCCACACAGATAATTTCATAACTCATTTGACAAGCAGTTAAGCTAGAAGCGATCGCTTCTAGCAAATAAGGCAAACTTTCCTCTTCGTTATGCACTGGCACAACGACAGAAACATCTGGGACAACTGAAGACATTGCCTCATTTTTGACCGCAATCTCACTGTTAACCAAACTCCTCATATTTCTCTGCATCCCTGTGGTTCGTAACTCTTCACAACTCTTCCCGCACCGCGTAACTGCTGATAGTATGACCGAGTGACTTGATCTCCTTGTTCCCCGAGGCGGTCAATGCTAATGCCATTCCGTCCTATACTTTTTCCAGAACTATGAATATACGCATCATTTCCCAAAGATAGTCCCACGTGAGTTGCTTTTTGGGAGGTACCAAAAAAGATCAAATCCCCAGGCTGTAATTCGGTAATGGCGATGGGCTGAGTGAAACCTTCCTGCTGATAAGCATCTCTTGGCAACCAAATCTGAGCCGAGGCAAAAGCTGCTTGCATTAACCCCGAACAGTCATAATTTGGTCCGACTGTACCACCCCAAAGGTAATAATTTGGTTGTTGCATCGCTAGATGGGTAAAAGCGATCGCCTCGGAGAGTAGTTTTTTTATTTCAGATTCCGAAAATGATCTAGCCTTGTAAGGTAAAGTGCATGGTTGTAACAAACTCAAATCAGAAAGCGACACCCACCCTGGATAATCATCCTCACATAAACAGACTTGTGTTGACTTACCATTGCCCGTTTCTACAAAGATTAACCGCAAATGCCGTCCAGATGCAGCTTGAGTTGCCAAGCGATCGCAATTGGGTGAATCGTATAAGTTCAGATGGGCTTTGCACTGATACTCATCTGATTTGGGATTTGGGATTTGAGATTTGGGATTAAGGGACATTGGATTTCGGATTTTAGATTAAAGGATATTCTTCAAGAACAATGATTTTTTTTAATCAGGACAAACAACTCGAACAACTGGGTAACAGCATTTTAGAGGCAACTTGGGCAGCTTTGCCGACTTTAAACCGTGACCAAATTGCTCTGACTTGGATTGTCTACGATCCACCAGTACTCGTAAATACTGGTGGCGCTTTAACTCCGAATGCCTTTTGGAGCCATCCCGTCCGTGGTTTTGCTTATCGTGGTGCTGAAAGAATTTACCCTGCAAGCGTGGTTAAGTTGTTTTATTTGGTAGCGATCAACGAATGGCTGGAGAAAGGCATGACTTCCTCGAACAAGGAGTTGGAAAGAGCTATCCGCAATATGATTGTTGATTCTAGCAATGATGCCACGAGTTTAGTTATAGATATATTAAGTGGAACGACATCAGGACCAGAATTATCAACCGGACCATTTGAGACGTGGAAATATCAGCGCAATATTGTGAACCGCTATTTCCAGTCTTTGGGTTGGCTGGAAATGGAGAAAATTAACGTTTGCCAAAAAACTTGGTATGATGGGTGTGATGGTGCTTACGGGCGCGAACGGGCGTTTGTGGGAGAGTTGCTTGAAAATCGTAATATGGTGACAACAAACGCGATCGCCAGGTTATTGCATAGTATTGTTGGTGGAGTAGCTGTGTCGAGTGAGCGATCGCAAGCTATGATGGCTTTGATGAAACGTAGCCTCAACGTTAACGAGCTACCACAAAATTTTGAGGAAGACCAGATTAGAGGCTTCTTGGGTGGAAGTCTTCCTCAAGAGGCACAAATTTGGTCAAAAGCGGGTTGGACAAGTCAAGTCCGCCACGATGCCGCGTATATTGAATTACCAGATAAGCGTCCATATCTTTTAGTGGTATTTACTGAAGGCAAAGCGATCGCTTATAACCGCGATATTTTGCCTTTTGTTTCACAGCAAGTCGCCGAAGCAATCAGTAGTTTGGGATAGTAGGGGCGGGTTTAATTTAGTAACTTGTAAGTAAAAACGAACCATCTTGGCAAACCCGCCCGTACGGGTTTAATTTAGTAACTTGTAAGTAAAAACGAACCATCCTGGCAAACCCGCCCGTACGGGTTTAATTTAGTAACTTGTAAGTAAAAACGAACCATCCTGGCAAACCCGCCCGTACAGTGGTTAGTGGTAGTGGTTACTAACACCCACATTACGTAATTCGTTGCGGGAAAACATACCGAGTTGCCCACAACGTAAACAAAGGTAGGCAAATTATATGAACTAATAAAACAGATATCGCTACCCCAATGATGTGCCAATGAACGCCAAAAAGTAATGCTACGGTAAATATAGTAGTAAATAAGACATTCCACCGCAAGTCCAAATGGGGTTTACCAACTGCTACGAGTAACTGTGAGGCGGCATCTGCAAAAGGTCTTGGAATTGCTGATAAGCAGATTAATATCACAACAGGAACGGCAACTATCCATTTTTGACCAAAAATAATTGGTACGTAGAAATAGGCGAAACTAGATTGGAATAAGACAAAGGGAATAATAACTAAGCTAATAATTCTCAAACTCTTTAAGTAACTTGTTTGGAGATTGTTGTGTTCTGTTCTTGCTGCACATAAGTGAGGTAAAATAGCGGAGTTGATAGCATTAATAATACTTAAACTAATTCCTAATCCTGCATTAAAACCAAAAAAATATGTTCCTAACTCTTTAACTCCTATGCAAGTATAGATAATTAAATAATCTAAGTT
>JAQYWN010000247.1 GCA_029379265.1 Rhizonema sp. NSF051 | reverse complement strand
AGATGTGTATAGAGACAGGATGTAGATAATCCAGATCAACGTCTATCACAAGAAATAGAACCGCTTGCCAGCAATGCTCTCAGTTTTTCAGCTACTTTCCTGGAGAAAGTACTAGAAATGACAGCTTTTTTAATAGTTCTTTGGTCAATTTCTCAGCAAGTTGCAGTAATTTTAATTACTTATACTATTATAGGCAATCTAATTGCTATCTACTTAAATCAAGAATTGATTAAGATTAATCAAGATGAACTCGAATCTAAAGCAGATTATACTTATTGCCTGACTCATGTTCGCAATCACGCTGAGTCTATAGCCTTTTTCCAGGGAGAAAGCCAAGAATTAAATATCATTCATCGAAAATTCAATCATCTGCTAAAAAATGCTCGTAGTAAGATAAATTGGGAGAGAAATCAAGACCTTTTTAAGAGGGGATATCAGGCGGCTATCCAAATATTTCCATTTATAGTACTTGGACCATTAGAGCTAAAAGGCGAAATGGAATTCGGAGAAGTTACTCAAGCAGCTATAGCCTGCAATCTATTTGCTAATGCTTTAGCAGAATTAATCAACGAATTTGGAACTTCCGGACGATTTTCCAGTTATGCTGAACGTTTAGCTGAGTTTTCCAATGCCTTAGAAGATGTTACTAAACAACTAGAAAATGTTAGTACTATTAAAATAGTAGAAGAAAATCACATTGCATTTGAGAATGTAACTTTACAAACGCCTAATTATGAACAAGTAATCGTTGAAGATTTATCACTGTCAGTTCAACCTGGAGAAGGTTTACTAATCATTGGGCCCAGTGGTCGAGGTAAAAGTTCTCTCCTACGAGCGATCGCTGGTTTGTGGAACGCAGGTACTGGTCGTCTGATACGACCGCCGCTAGAATCCGTCTTATTTTTACCCCAACGTCCTTATATAATCTTAGGAACTCTGCGCGAACAGTTACTCTATCCTACTACGAATCGTCAAATGACCGAGACAGAACTTAAAGAAGTTTTGCAACAAGTCAACCTGCAAAACTTACTAAGTCGAGTTGATGGTTTTGATACAGAAGTTCCTTGGGAGAACATATTATCTTTGGGTGAACAACAACGCCTGGCTTTCGCACGATTATTAGTTACTTCTCCTAGCTTTACTATATTAGATGAAGCAACGAGTGCTTTAGATTTGGAAAATGAAGGGAATTTATATCAACAGTTACAATCAAAGAAAACAACGTTTATCAGTGTTGGACATAGAGAAAGTCTATTTAATTATCATCAATGGGTTCTGGAACTTTCACAAGATTCTAGTTGGCAACTTGTGACTGTACAAGATTATCAATTGCGGAAAGCAAAAGAAATTGTCACTATTCCCTCTAACAATGCTCAAATAACAATAGATGATTTTCCTAATAATGAATCCCAAACTCAACCAGAAATAGAGATAGTAACAGGTACAATTGAAGGGTTGTCTCATAAACAAATGCAGATATTAACCCAATATTCACTTGCCAGTATTAGAAGCAGAGCAAGTCAAGGTAAGTCTATTACTGGCAAGGACGGCTTTACCTACCGCTACAATAAAGACCCTAAGGTGTTGAAATGGGTAAGAGTTTAGCGGTTAGATCAAGATCGTGATTGCAAACCGAAGACTTGCCCAGCCTGAATAATCGCGTTCGTATTGTTGGGGACAAGTTACACTATTCTTGGGACGAACTACAGGCACTATCAAAACCTTAGGGTGGGCAAATGCAGACGAGTTGAGGAAGCAGGTTTGGGATTGGGAGTCAAAAATGTTACAAGTTGCAGATAGGGTAGAGGAGATTAATCAAATCGTTGTGACTGCCAAACAAATGGCCGATATAGAGGCACGAGTGTTTGATGCAGGGATGCCAGTTGCGGCTTTGATGGAAAAAGTGGGGTGTTTGATTGCACAACGAATTCGGGAACTTTATGCTCGTGAGAATTTCCCAAAAGTTGGTATTATTGTGGGACCAGGACACAATGGTGGCGATGCATTGGTGATTGCCCGCGAGCTTTATTTCCAGGGGTACTGTATTCTTATTTACCGCCCTATAGCCAAATCTAAGGAATTGACTGCGACTCATGCTCGTTATGTTGAAAACTTGGAGATTCAATTTTCTGAATCAGTCGAAGCTTTGAAGGATTGTCATCTGCTGATTGACGGATTATTTGGTTATGGACAAGAGCGATCGCTAGAAAATTCGCTTGCCGATGCTATTAATCAAATCAATCAATGGTCACAACCAGTTCTAAGTATCGATATTCCTTCCGGTGTACATACCGATACAGGTGCGGTGCTGGGAACGGCTATTCGTGCTAAACACACTTTCTGTATAGGATTGTGGAAATTAGCTTTTTTGCAAGATCAAGCATTGGAGTTTGTTGGTACAACTGAACTTATTGATATTGATCTACAGATTGCTGATGTGCGAGCTGTTTTAAAAGAACCAAGGATTCAGCGATTAACGACAAAATCTGCACTTGCCCATCTTCCCTTAGCGCGTCCACTGTCTACTTACAAATATAAAATGGGTTCTGTGCTGTTGATCTGCGGTTCCCATCTTTATAGTGGGGGGGCAATTTTGACAGCAATGGGAGCTCGCGCGACTGGTGTTGGTATGCAGTATATAGCTGTACCGGAATCACTCCAGATGATCATGTCAGGACACTTGCCAGAAGCACTGATCCTGAGTTGTCCGGAGACGGAAACAGGTGCGATCGCCCGACTCCCAGAAGGAACGGAACTCGACAAATTCGACGCGATCGCTTGCGGACCGGGCTTGACAATAGATGCAAAACATGTTATAGAACAAGTGATTGCAAGCGATCGCCCGTTAGTCCTAGATGCTGATGGCTTGAACGTCCTAGCACATTTAGGAACCATTTCGACTTTATCAAAACGCCAAGCTCCCACAGTCCTCACTCCTCATGCAGGTGAATTTAAGCGTCTTTTTGGCGAATTAGCTTCTGAGTCGGATCGCATTGTCGCAATCCGCACAGCAGCAGAGCAATCTGGGGCTGTGATTGTTTTAAAAGGAGCAAGAAGTGCGATCGCAAATTCCCAAGGAAGTGTTTGGATTAATCCTGAAAGTACTCCAGCTTTAGCAAGAGGCGGTAGCGGAGATGTGTTAACAGGTTTAGCCGGAGGACTTCTTGCCCAAGCAGTTTTGAAAAAAACTCCAGTTGAATCAGTCATTCAAAGTGCTGTGTGGTGGCACAGTCACGCCGGAGTCATAGCCGCCTCCGAACGCACAGAACTAGGTGTAGATGCCTTTACACTCACACAATTTTTAATTCCAGCTTTAAAGCTTGTAGTTGCGCTTCAGCGCTAAACCGCAACTACGAAAAAAACGCTATAAATTTGTTGCTAACATCTAATTGCTAATACCAATTTCCAAAATGTTTGTAACATATGAATCAATCGTAAGGGCGAACAGCCGTTCGCCCCTACATGGGCATCTGTCGTCTTCTTTTTTTACATCTAATAACCAATTTCCAAAATGTTTGTAACATATGAATCAATGGCAAGGGCGAACAGCCGTTCGCCCCTACATGGGCATCTGTCGTCTTCTTTTTTTACATCTAATAACCAATTTCCAAAATGTTTGTAACATATGAATCAATGGCAAGGGCGAACAGCCGTTCGCCCCTACATGGGCATCTGTCGTTTTCTTTTTTTACATCTAATACCAATTTCCAAAATGTTTGTAACATATGAATCAATGGCAAGGGCGAACAGCCGTTCGCCCCTACATGGGCATCTGTCGTTTTCTTTTTTTACATCTAATACCAATTTCCAAAATGTTTGTAACATATGAATCAATGGCAAGGCTGAACAGCCGTTCGCCCCTACATGACGATCTGTCGTTTTCTTTTTTTACATTTAATTATTAAAGATGTCTACTCTCAGCGATCCTTATTTTATAACTCCTCTAGCATCCAATCCCAACTATCCCCTGTTTGTATTTCTACCGGGAATGGATGAGACTGCCGCAGACTTGATAAAAATTCAAACAGTAGGTTTAGAAGCCGCTTTTGATGTGCGCTGCTTTGTGATTCCAGCTGACGATCTCACGAGTTGGGATCACTTAGTAGATAACGTCATAGCTTTAACTCAGGCAGAATTAGAAAAGTTCCCTCGATCATCTGTTTATTTATGTGGCGAATCCTTCGGTGGTTGTATAGCACTGCTCGTGTTGATGAAATTCCCGCAACTATTTGATCGAGTGATTTTAATCAATTCGGCGTCTTCATTCCATCGGGTACCTTGGCTCAATTTCGGTTCAATTTTGTTTCCGTGGACACCAAACTTTTTTTATAAAATTTCCTCTTTTATAGCTTTGCCTTTTCTTGCTCATTTAAATCGACTTACATCTGCAGATAGACAAGCTTTGTTAAACGGAGTGAGTTCAGCACCGAAAAAAACTGCTGAACAACGTCTGTGTCTTTTAAGAGATTTTACGATTGATGAGCAAAAACTCTCTCAAGTCACTCAACCTGTCTTGCTAATTGGTAGTAAGGGTGATAGACTTTTACCTTCAGAAGCAGAAGCTAAACGCTTAGCTAAAATTTTCCCTCATACTCAAGTAGTGACTTTACCCCACAGTGGTCATGCTTGTTTGGTAGAAGAAGATGTTAATCTGTACCAAATTCTGCGTTTTCAGAATTTTCTGATTGCTCCGACGGATAAATCTCTTTCGTGAAGTACCTACAGTTGATCGCCCGAGTGGGAAAACTTTAGCGATCAGACGGTTGCACCCGACTTAATCAAGATACGTTTGCCTTGAGATAAATAGGTGGGCACAAATAAATTCATGTTCGTAGTTGCGCTTCAGCGCTCTAGATATTAATGCGCTGAAGCGCAACTACGAACCTTTACATAAATTCATGTAGTTTGGTTTTTCTGTATCAATCTACTTAAAGTTCTCAATTGAAGAGAAATTCTTCACTCATGTGTTATAACTCCAAGATTCGGTATGAGGGGAATGAGTGTGATTGAGATTTGGCTTGCTGGTAGAGGAGTTGGTAAAGCACGTCCTCGATTTGGGAGAAATGGTGTAATTCATACAGCATCACGTTATGGTGAGTGGAAGCGTGACGCTATTTTCCTCTTGGAGGGATTAGAATTGCCACCAGTGCCGACACCAGCTAAAATCGATTGTTTCTTTGTCAATTTCTTCTCCAGCGACAGTGATAATTTGATTGGTTCTGTTTTAGATGCTCTGGTTCAAGCATCGGTGTTACAAAACGACTCTGCATCATACGTTGTCGAATCCACGGGAAAATTTGTTAAGACTCGGAAGCTGCGAGGGCAGGATAAGCCTGTTGGTATTTTGGTGGTGCGATTCGTTGGTAGCCTAATACATAAGCTACCCAGTATAACAATCTAACCTTAGATGGATATGCTGAACTTTAGATGGAATAGAGGTGCAAGTCCTCTCCCCCAAACTCAGGGGTGACTCCTTATCTGTCCCCAGTGACCAGACTCGGAATTCTGGAGGCTGAAGCGGGAAGCAGGGCACAATCAGACAACTGTTATGAGTTGACACTGGCGCTAACAGGGAGTGTGCATGATGAAACCAAGCCTTAAAAAGCAACCCAGTACCAAGCAGGGCATAAATGCGGATACCCCCTGACTTAGTTAGAGACAATCCCGCCAGTGTCACACCGAGCAACTGGCAAGAGTAAGGGATTCTAACGGTTGAATTGGCTACATCTAACCACACGAGCAATCCCATCCGAGGAACGAATAAAAACGAGTTAAGGGTCCTGGGAATAGTCGAATCCAGGTAGGTATGACGAGATGCGGAACCCCCTTAATTCGGGTAGGACAGCGAGTAATTTCGCTGAGGTGTTCAGAAAACAATCAATAGGAGTAGAGTATGATTAGACACAGCCACAAGGCTAGTGAATCCTGGAAGAACCTACCCTGGAAGCGATTCCGGAAAGAGTTGTTCCGCCTGCAAGTTAGATTGTTCAAAGCAGTTAAGGCAGAAGACAAGCGGAAAGCGCGGTCACTCCAAAAACTGATTCTGAAGTCCCAGGCTGCAAGATTTCTGGCTATTCGACAAGTAACTCAACTAAACGCTGGAAAAAAGACCGCTGGTATTGATGGTAAAAAATCCCTCTCATTCGAGGAGCGATTTACCTTGGAGGAGAACCTCAAGAAAAACTACCTTAATTGGGAACATAGCGGATTAAGGGAAGTACCAATACCCAAGAATGGAGGGGGAACCCGAATTCTTAAAGTTCCCACAATTTCCGATAGGGCATGGCAAGCAATCGCAAAGTACGCCCTTGAACCAGCACATGAAGCAACCTTTCACGCCTACAGTTACGGATTCAGAACAGGCAGAAGCGCACACGACGCGCAAAAACGCGTGTTCAACCTCCTAAACGCTCGGGCAAGAGGAAAAGAGAAGCGAGTCATAGAACTCGATATCGAAAAGTGCTTCGACCGGATTTGCCACACAACTATCATGGACAACCTGATAGCACCGCTAGGGTTAAAAACGGGTATATTCCGATGCCTTAAGGCAGGTACAAACCCGGAGTTCCCGGAACAAGGAACGCCACAAGGTGGTGTGGTAAGCCCACTTTTAGCCAATATTGCCTTGAATGGAATCGAGAGTATACATAGATACCATCGGACGAGTAAACAAAGGATAACCCCGAATACGCCGCCCGAAGACATCACCGAACCATCAATCAGGTACGCCGATGACATGGTTATTATACTCCGACCCCAAGACAATGCGGAAGAGATACTTATAAGAATAAACCAGTTTTTAGCAGAAAGAGGAATGAAGGTCAGCGAAAAGAAGACCAAGATAACCGCTGCGACAGACGGCTTTGATTTCTTAGGCTGGCACTTTAAAGTACAAGCCAACGAAAAGTTCAAATGCGTCCCATCAGAGGACAATTTCAAAGCTTTTCGTAAGAAGGTAAAAGCTATAGTCAACGGCTCTAACTATGGTTCCAGAACGAAAGCCGAGAAGCTTGAGCGTCTGGTAAGGGGATGGCGAGAATACCACAAATACTGTGATATGAGCAGCGCCAGAGATTCACTCTGGTTCATGCAGCACAAGGCATTCTTGGTATTCAACAAGGAAGAAAGGAACGACCGAAACTCCAGCGAAAAGTTGGTGAAGAAAGCGTTCCCCCCAGTCACCTTCTCCCAAAAAAGATACGTCAACGTCCAAGGGGAAAAATCCCCATACGATGGAGACATTATCTACTGGAATGAGCGTAACAGCAAACTCTACACCGGAGAAACTTCTATTGCCCTTAAGAGGCAAAACCATACATGTGACCATTGTGGACTAAGGATGCTTCCAGGCGAAAAAATCAACTTACACCATGTGGACGGGAACCACCAGAACTGGAAGACAAATAACCTTGTAGCGATACATGAAAGCTGCCACGATTACATACACATGAGCAATGCGAAAGCATAGAACATCGGGAGCCGTGTACACGGAAACGGGTACGCACGGTTCTAACGGAGAGGGACGGAGGATAATACCTCCTCTCGACTCCACCAGGATATCTCAGGCGGAGGTTGAATATTTTGATCTGGATGTGGGTGAGCAGATTCGTCAATTTGTTGCTTGATATTGAAGAGAAAGCCGCTTAAGACTTTCAGGCTTAACCCAATATCGTTCAGTTAAGGCATTTATTCGTTGAGGCAGGCTCTTGAGGCAGGGCAAGCTTTCTTATCGCAGGGGAGGAAAGAGTTGACGAACAATTAGTTCTTTGCCCAAGAACTGCTTCTCTACTCCAGAATGCTCAAGAAGCTGCTTGCCTTCACGAGTCAACGTCTTATCTGAACCGTATTGAGGCTTAACCCGGTTTTTGGTTCGCAAGCGAAGTCAAAAGCGTACATTCATGAAACCGTCTTTTTCTTGAGGCGGTTTTACTGTTGAGTTTTGATGAATTTCGGCTCCCGTCTCAAATATTGGGGAATGATATTACTCTAATTTATATGCAACATCATCAGAATAATTATGTAATTTTGCGAAAACCCGGAAAATAAGGTGCAGAAGCTGTATCTTCAGTGTAAATGCAGTCTACCGATGCGTGAGCTATGCCACAAGATTACTCGGGGCAAAATCTAAGAGGGCAAAATTTTCGAGGTATGAACCTTGAAGAGGCAAACTTTAGCGGTGCAGATATCCGCAGTGCTGATTTTAGCGGTGCCATCCTTAAGGGAGCTAACTTCAGTGGTGCTATAGCAGGGTTGCAACGGCGATGGGCTATTTTCTTAGTGGTAGTCTCGTGGCTGCTGATGGGTTTATCGGGATTTCTCTCAGCTTTTGCTGGCTATTTGGTGGCGTCTTTACTATTTAAATTAGAGAACGATTTTGAAATAGCGTATCAAATAGCAGGCTGTACTATTGTAGTTATATCGATAATCTTCTTTTTGGTTACAATTCACCAAGGAATACAAGCGGGTTTAAAAGCCTTCGCCGTAGCTTTCGCCGGAGCCTTTGCCGTAGCCTTTGCCGTAGCAGTAGCTTTCGCCGGAATCTTCGCCGTAGCCGGAGCCATAGCCTTTGCCTTTGCCTTTGCCTTTGCCTTTGCCGGAGCCTTTGCGTTCGCCATTTTGGCTTCCCATTTTACCGTACACGGAGGAGCAGCCTCCCTCGTAGCCTTCGTCGTAGCCTTTGCCGTAGCCTTCGCCGTAGTGTTATTAAGCACATTTATAACTTGGCGTGCATTCAAAGGAGATCCAAAGCACGCTTTGATTCGCGACATTGCTGTTGCTTTTGCCGCGAGTCGTGGTACAAGCTTCCACAGCGCCAACTTAAGTCACGCTAACTTTACAGCAGCCACGCTCAAAAGTACGGATTTCAGAAAAGCGATTCTAACTTGTACAATTTTCCATAAAACTAAGAAACTTGACCGTGTTCGCCCTGGGACAACTTACCTTCAAAAAGTACAGGTGCGTCAAGTACTCGTTACTAGCCAAGGACTTAATCAAAACTTTGATCGTCAAGACTTGCGAGGAGTCAACTTTACTGGAGCTAACTTAGTAGATGCCAGCTTTATCAATGCCGACTTGAGTAATGCTAATTTACAAGATGCAGATTTATCCAGAGCCAAATTAGTACAAGCGCAGTTAGACGGAACTGATTTTACAGGTGCTGCTCTCACTGGAGCTTATATTGAGGATTGGAACATCACCAGTGATACTAAATTTGATGGGGTGCGGTGTGAGTATGTTTACATGCGACTCCCTACAAAGGAGAACCCAGATCCTTTACGCAAACCAGATAATAACTTTGAAGTATTTGCAGACGGGGAGTTTGGAGATTTTATCCAACCAATATTTGACACCCTCGACCTTTATCATAACCAAGGTGTTGATCCACGGGCTATAGCTATTTCATTTAAACAACTAGCTGAGAAACACCCTGATGCTGAATTGCGAATTGTGGGGATGGAAGTCAAAGGAGAGGATAAGTTTTTACTTCGTACTAAGACTGCTCCAAATACTGATAAATCTCAACTCAGCCAAGAATATTTTGAAAAATATAATCCACTTAAAGGGTCTTCAGATCAAGAAATTAAATTGCTACTACAAGACCAAGATAGCAAAATACATAATTTAGAAACTTCGATTCAATCAGTACTACAAGGTTCTAATT
>JAQYWN010000246.1 GCA_029379265.1 Rhizonema sp. NSF051 | reverse complement strand
AAATTTTTGACCTCTAAAATAAAAAAATTTAATAGTATGACCGGGTTTTCCTTACTTGTGAAACAGAGGAATCAGATAACACAATTCCTTTCTTTGTTTTTTCTATGTTTATTGTTGATTGTTAGTTGTGGTACGACTCAACAGACAACGACAACAGATAATCGGATTATTGTGGGTACGACGCTAAAGCCGCGAACTCTTGACCCTGCTGATGCCTATGAACTACAGTCGCTTTGGTTAGTGTATAACATGAGCGATCGCCTCTACACTTACGAACCGGGCACTACGCAAATTAAGCCTCAGTTGGCGACTGCATTACCGCTCATTAGTCGTGATGGTTTAACGTATACCATTCCCCTGCGTCAGAAAGTTGTGTTTCACGATGGGACTCCTTTCAACGCTAAGGCAATGGAGTTTAGCATTCGGCGTTTTATTGAAAATAAAGGCAAGCCATCTTTCTTACTTGGTGATGCTGTGGCATCAGTCAAAGCTTCGTCTGAGTATGAGTTAACCATCAAGCTGAAAAAGCCCTTTGCTGCGTTTCCTTCGTTGCTGGCGTTTTCGGGTGTCTGTGCTGTGTCACCTAAAGCCTACGAACTTGGAGCGGGGAAATTTAATCCGAATATTTTTATCGGCACTGGTCCTTACAAATTAGCAAGATTTGGCACAGATTCGGTGCAATTTGATGTGTTTGACAAATATTGGGGAGAAAAGCCAGCAAATAATGGTATTAATGTCCAAATCTTTAGCAACGGCGTAAATTTATATAACAACTTCCGTAAAAAAGCTGTAGATGTAGCTTACTTAACTATGGATCCAGATCAAATTCGCAGCTTGACGGATCTGGCAAAAGATGCTTCTTGGCAAGCAATTCCAAATAAAAGTAGCGTGGTGAGTTATGTAGCTATAAATCGGAATCAAAAGCCTTTGGATAACCTAGCCGTCAGACAAGCGATCGCTGCAATGATAAACCGTCCGCTCATCAACGAGCGAGTTTTGTACGGTCAAGCAGAAGCAGTATATAGTATGGTGCCGACAACATTTAATGTTTACGAACCAGTGTTTAAAGGGCAGTACGGCGATGGCAATGCTCAAAAGGCTCAACAACTGCTAAAAACTGCTGGTTTCTCAAAAACCAATCCGGCTCGCGTTGAAATTTGGTATCCCTCAGGTTCTCCCACTCGCAGTTTAACAGCATCAATACTCAAAGCTCTGGCTCAAAAAACAATGGATGGGTTGCTGCAATTTGAACTGAACACTGTGGAATCTACTACTGCTTTTAAAAACATTGCCAAAGGCTTATATCCCATATTTTTACTAGATTGGTATCCCGACTTTTTAGATGCAGACAACTACATTCAGCCCTTTCTGTCTTGTGATAAAGGATCAGCAGCAAGTGGATGTGAGGATGGGGGAAGTCAGTCTCAAGGTTCGTTTTACTACAGCGCTCACATGAATAAGCTGATCGATCAAGAGCGAAGTGAGCAAAACCCCGAAGTTCGTAAGAACATTTTTGCGGAAATTCAAACACAACTGGCAGCCGATGTGCCATATGTTCCTTTATGGCAAAACAAAGACTATGTATTTGCCCAAAAAGGTATTAGCGGTATTCAATTAGATCCCACAGAGAATCTGATATACAAGACAATAAAAAAATAGTCAATGAGTAATTATTACTTGTTAGTAGTTAACAATTAACAACTAACAACCAACAACTAACAAATATTATGTCTCGCTCTAAAGCCATAACGTACTACATTACCGCCCGTCTACTTCTAGCTCCACTACAGTTGTTAACAATCGTCACTATTGTGTTTCTGCTGCTACGGGCAACACCTGGAGATCCAGTTGATGCGATTTTGGGTGGGCGTGCGCCAGCAAGTGCCAAAGAGGAATTGCGGAAACAATTGGGTTTAAACTTACCTCCGTTGCTACAGTATATAAATTACATCGGCTCCCTGCTACGCTTTGATTTTGGGAATTCCATAACTAGTCGAGGACAAAAAGTTTGGGACATAATTTGGCAACACTTTCCAGCAACGGCAGAATTAGCCATATTTAGCATTGCGATCGCACTCATTGTGGGGATTACAATTGGCACTATTTCTGCAACACGCCCTAACACAGCTCTTGATGTCGGGGGACGGTTGTTTGGCATTATCACTTACTCACTCCCCATATTTTGGGCGGGAATGCTTCTGCAATTGATTTTCGCCGTTCAGCTTGATTGGTTGCCATTAGGAACGCGCTTTCCTGCAACTATTCCTGCCCCAAATACTATCACTGGTCTCTATACAATAGATAGTTTGTTGAGGGGCAACTTCACCCAGTTCTTTAGTGCCGTGCGATATCTCATTCTTCCTAGTTGCACTTTAGGAATTTTGCTCAGCGGTATTTTTGAGCGGATTGCGCGAGTGAATTTAAAGCAAACCCTGCAAGCCGATTATGTAGACGCAGCCAGAGCCAGAGGCATTCCTGAAAGAAAGATTTTAATTTCCCACGCCTTAAAAAATGCTTTAATTCCAGTCATTACAGTTTTAGGATTAACCTTTGCTTCTCTTTTAGGTGGGGCGATTTTAACTGAAGTTACATTTTCTTGGCCTGGATTGGCGTTTCGACTGTATCAAGGGATTAGTGAGCGGGATTATCCAACAGTACAAGGAATTATGGTATTTTTTGGGGTAATTGTTGTGGGTGCAAGTATTGTAATTGATGTTTTAAATGCATACGTAGATCCACGTATTCGCTATTAAGACAACAGTAGGGGCGGGTTTTCATCGACAAAACATCGGCTAAAACACAACAGCGTGTAAAACCCGCCCGTTCAACAGTAGGGGCGGGTTTTCATCGACAAAACATCGGCTAAAACACAACAGCATGTGAAACCCGCCCGTACAGGAGTTAGAAATTATTAACAAATAGCTTTAAGAACTTGTAGCAACTGGATTGCTCGCTCAGATTCTAATAAGTTTAATTCAGGCAATAACTGATACACTGGGGGATTTCCCTGTAAAATATAAATAAACTGATAACTCCGTCCATTTGTTGTTAGTCCCCAAACTGATTTTTGGTATTTTAGGCTGTTATAAGCATAAGTAAGTAATTGTGGTAAACCCTCCAACACATCGACACCACTATTTTTAGATTCAATCACCAACACCCAGAAATACGAATTATTTGTTGTCAGTTGAGACTTATTAACAGCTAAAATATCCATTCTCCCTGTAATTTTTGTATCTTCATCTTGAATATCAATATCAGCAATGTCTTCTTCTAAGCTAATTTTTACAGGAGAACGATAGAATCCAGCTAATCGCATTAAGGGAAAGATGGTTAAAGCTTTAACGAGTCCTTCTGATACTTTTCCTTCTGCTAGATAATTATCAAAATCATTGCGAATGTGTCCTAGTTCATGTTGTTCCGTTTCAGATAAAGGTTCCAAACACAATAAGGGAGTGAAAGAGCTATTATATTGCCTTTGAAAGCCAAAAAGACGATGTATGTCGCCTAAAGATAAGGTTTTGGCTTGGATATTGACCATAGTTCTAATTATTCTACTTATTTACTAATTTTAGTATCAGGCTAAGGCTAAGATTCCCGACTTCTTTAAGAAGTCGGGAATCTGATTGAATGGGTGAAGTCTAAAAGTTTACATAATCCAATTCAATAGCTAATTGCAGAATGCTGACCTCGGTTTTATAGTAGTATCAGTATAAATATTTAAGTGAAGCAGAGATAAGGATCGCGATCGCAATATCAATCTTGTTGGTGGATTGTAGCTATTCTACTTGCTATTTAAACTAAATCGAGCTATTTATATCTAACGAGCAAGCTAGCGTACCAAATTTTTCGTTGCTGATACGTTCAAGGACTCCCCAGCATTAATGCCATCTCGAACACCACTATCTCAGGTAGTAATTTTAGGAAGCTCCTTTTGGCGGGTTGCAATTGGTGTAGTAACTGTAACCGTGATTTTGATAGAACCTGGTGTCTGGCTATACGAATGGTTGACTAACAGTACTCCATTGATGTGTCAGATGCAAAATGTTCCTAGGGGGAGTTTCAGATATGGAAGCAGTGCAACTTGGCTACAAATCTTTCAACAGGTAGATCTGAATATTAAATCCGAGTGTCCTGAATTTCATCTGCATTTTGTTCGTCCTCCTGCTGGAGAGAGCGGTTCAGACATAGGCATCAAAATGTTGCTTAACAATCAAATTGATTTTGCTGTTTCCTCTCGCCGGATTAAAAAAGAAGAATATCAAGAGGCTAGGATGAAAGGGTTTGAGATTGAAAATATTCCCGTAGCACTTGATGGGATTGCGATCGCAGTTCATCCCAATCTACTTATTTCCGGCTTGTCGATTACTCAACTCAAGCAGATATTAGTAGGTAAAATTACTAATTGGAAGCAAGTAGGAGGAACTGATTTAAAAATCACACTTTATGCCCGTAAACATTCCAATACCCTCAACTTCATTGAAGAAGACGTTTTAGAAGGGCAACCTATTCGTCAAGACATTGAGGTAGTTTCAACCGTTGCTGAAGGAGTAAAAAAGGTAGCAAGTGATGCAGGCGGTATTTACCTTGCTTCGGCTTCGTATCTGGGTTCTCAATGTACAATTAAAACCCTACCAGTTAGCAATCAACTGAACAAATTGCTCCTGCCATACCAGGATCTATCTACATTTGCCGCCCAGTGTAGCGATCATGGTAAATCCAACGTGCCAACGTTTTCAGCTGGTAACTATCGACTTACTCGCCCTTTATTCGTAATTGTTAAGCAGAATGGTGGAAGTGAACAACAAGCAGGAGAAGCATACGCTGATATACTGCTTACCGCTCCTCGTCAAGAACTTATTGAAAAAGCTGGCTTTCTCAGAATTCGCTAAGGCGCAAAGATTCCCAACAACTCTTACGAAGTCTGGATCTTATTGTCCCACATCCAAGTTAAAATAGAAACTCTTATCAACTATTCTATTACTACCATCATATTTAATGATGGGTATGTTGACTTGATGCTCTCCTGGTTCTACCTTCCAGGTTTTGTTAAAGTTGCCAACATTGTGACAACCAGTATTAATAGGGAAACTACTGGGACTTAACAGACCATCATTGTAACTCTCAACTCCATTCTTAAACAGATACGCTTTCACTTCTACCTTATTGACTGTTGCTTCAGGTAAAATACAATAATATAGATTCACTAATCTAAGCCTATCTCCAGCTTTGAGAGGAATACGGTCGTTATTTTTTATTTCCTCGGGTTCGTCGCTATTAATCTGCACTGTAACATGAGCGCCGCAGACTTTAGTGTTAACAGCTTTATTACATTCTGAGTCTGTGGGATGATTTGAAATTGTCGAAGTAGGGGTAGCAGAAGGCTTTACTTCGGAAGAACTCTTTTGGTTTTGAGAAATCAGCGCAGATCCTAAAGTACCAGCTGCACTAATAAGAGCAACCAAGAGGGGAACAATTAATTTCTCTGGTAAAAACTTCATAAATTATTTTCTACTCCTCGTCTGGATGTGCTTTGTTAATAACACCATGATGACTTTGGTATGTGGCACTTCAGGTTGACAAAAGTAGGAAGCTTGCTCCCTAAGATTTTTGTAGGGGAAAGTAGGTAAATGTTGGTTTGTATGTTAAAGTATTGCGAAAACTCGTTTCTAAATTGCCTCTGCAAACTCAGTTACAGCCAATGGACTCCAAAAAATCATTAGAATTTATTAATCAGGTTTTTGAGGAAAAGACAAAGCAAATTTTAAATGAATTGGAACAAAAGCTGTTTTTGGGTATTTGGGAAAGTAAAAGTTATGACGAAATTGCTAACCAAAATTTTCTGAGTAACCAACATGTAAGAGCAGAAGGCGCAAAGTTATGCAAAAAGATTACAGAAGTTTTAGAAATAGAAGTTAATAAAAGAAATTTTAAGAACACCATTGAATACCGATATGAACAGTATTTGGTATCAGTTACTCTTCAAGTCTCACCGGCAGCAGAACAGGAGATAGTCAAGTCAACTGAGTTATTACAGCTAACCCCCAATATAATTGGCAGTAAAAATAGATTTTTTAATCCCTTCATTCCTCAACATGGTAGAGTCGAAAATCCGCGACAGTTTTTTGGAAGGGAGCGAGAAATCCAGCAAATCTTCGAGGTTTTGAATAGCGGTAGTAGTGTAACTTTGATTGGGAAGGAGGGTATTGGCAAATCCTCTTTGCTGTGGATGATTTGCCAAAAAGCTGAAAGTTTTTTACAATCTCCGCGTCAGTCAGTTTTTGTAGACTTGAATGAAGTCGATAATGAAGAAGACTTCTACAGTACATTGTGTCACGAGATTGGTATCCCGGAAAGCACAGGGCACATGTTAAACCGGAATTTGCGTCAGCACAAAAATAAAGTGCTACTGGCTTTAGACAATGTAGGAAAAATGACTCGGCAGGGGTTTAGCCGTCAAGTACGGGATAAATTGCGTGGTTTAGCCGAGGGGAGTAATGCACCACTGAAGCTGATTTTAGCTGCTACTCTACCATTGAACGATTTGTTTAATGATAGTCACAATGAAGGAAAAACATCACCACTGGCTGGTATTTGCCAAGAGGAACATGTTCAACCTTGGGATGAAATTACCATACGCGCTTTTATGTCTAGTCGTCTGGCTAATACTGCTGTAAATTTTACTGAGGAAGAAATTATTTAACTGGTGCAAGAAAGTGCTGGGCATCCCAAGCGACTGATGCAGTTGTGTTATCGAACTTATGCTCATTACTTGGATGGTGTGTAATGAGTCAACACCACCCTGTACCTCACCTAGATTTAGCGCCCAAACTCAAGCGCCCCCTCTCGCTGTGGAATCCCCTAGATTACCTGCGCCTGTTGTATTGGGTGTTTTACTTTCCTCAAGCGTTACGATGGTATTTAGATACCTTCGGGGGTGGATATATTCCTGTATGGGAAATGAATTGGCGCAAAAAATGGGAGTTGCTGCGACAAAATCCTACTCAACGCAATTTGTTTCTGCAAGGATTGCTCTTAACACTTGTTACGCCGTTGACTTTGGGTTGGCTTCTAAAACTACTGAGCGTTCCTATTTTTTGGTTTGGCGTAGCGAGAGGCGTGTTGTTAGGCGTGGCGTTAGGCGTGGTATTAGGTGTGGCGAGAGGTGTAGCATTAGGCGTGGCGTTAGGCGTGGTGTTTGGTGTAGCATTTGGTGTAGCATTTGGTGTGGCGTTAGGCGTAGCGAGTGACGTAGCGAGTGACGTGGCATTAGGTGTGGCGTTAGGCGTGGCGAGTGGCGTGGCGAGTGGCGTAGCGAGTGGCGTGCCGAGAGTCTTAGCATTTGGCGTGCCGAGAGTCTTAGCGTTTGGCTTGGCGTTATGCTTGGCGTTAGGTATGGCGAGAGGCTTAGTGAGTGGGTTAGTATTAGGCATGGAGAGAGGTGTGGCGTTTGGCGTGGCATTAGGCGTAGCATTAGGCGTGGCGATCCTACGTCTAGAAGATTGGCTGATAGGGTTACTTTTAAACCTTAGATTTCTCCAGAATAGTAGCTGGCTATTACTCCGCGTAACCTCGCTTCCTCTCCCTTATCTCGCTCTACGCTTACAGAATTGGCTACAACAGGATTGGGAAACAAGTATGCTTGTGGTTAATCAACTATTGGCATATACTCTACAATTTATTCCCGTTGTTCAATCAATCAATAGGGTACTTGCCATCACCTCATCCGAGGAAATTATTTGGCGTGTCTCTCGATTGGCAGAAGCCCCTTTTGATTGGCAGCTAGTGCGTTTTGCTTCAGCCTCTCTAAACAATACTTTGATTTCCTCCCAAGGTTTAGAACAGTTGTGGTTCTTACCCTGGCAACAAAGGTGGCGATCGCATTTAGTCACAGACACTCAATCAAATACTCCTGCTCGTGCTACAGCAGCTGGTTTTTGGTATCTCCATGAAAAAAAACCAGCCAAAGCAGAGGAGGCTTTTGAAGTCGTGCGTTCTCTTCTCTATGGTGAGGAAATGTTTACCCTCGCCCGAACTCTGGCAGTTTTTCACGATGCTAAGGAACCAGCCACTATTGCTACCCTACAAGTGCCTACATTTCCACAAGAACCTCTACTGCGTTCAGCGACTTGGCTCGCTCTTAACAGCATGCTTAGGGTTGTAGAAGATACTAAAGTAGTGCAGCGTAGTGTGTCCCGTTCAGCCCGTGCCTTTGCTCTTAACCGCGCCCAAGGAGAACTTAAAAACGTTTTAGACAATAGTAATACTTTGCCACAAGCAGAGCGATCGCTCATTGTGGACATTGCCCAAACTTGGAAAGAAGCGCTTTTGTCAGTAGCTGGTGAAGTAGGGGAAATTTTTATCACCAAGCCTGTGAGCAATCCCTACGTGGTGGGCGATCCAGTTGAGGGCAACCTTTTTGTCGGGCGAGAAGAGGTGATGAGACAGTTAGAAGAGTTGTGGGTTACGAATCATCAACATCAGTCTGTAGTTCTTTATGGTCACAGGCGTATGGGCAAAACCTCAATCCTCAAAAACGCTGCCAACTATTTAGGGTCTGAGGTAAAGGTAGCTTATGTCAATCTGCTAGAAGTTGGAGATGCACCTCTGGGAGTGGGAGAGGTGTTGATTACGATTAATGATGCAGTTGCTAAGATGGTGAACTTGCAACCTCCCGGTGATGAGGAATTTCTGAATCTTCCTCTGCCCACATTTAGACGTTACTTAGAAAAGGTTGTTGGAACGTTAGATGAAACGTCTTTGATTATTGCCTTAGACGAATTCGAGAAAATTGAGGAACTGATTGAGTTGGGTAAAATTCCTAAAGACTTTCTGGGATTTCTGCGGGGACTTGTGCAAATGAGTTCTAAAGTCGCCTTTGCTTTTGCTGGTTTGCATACCTTGGAGGAAATGACAGCAGATTACTTCCAACCCTTCTTCGCCAGCGTCATCCCTATTCATATTGGCTTCCAAGAACGTGCCGCCACCCGCCAAATCTTAGCTAACCCAGATGAAGACTTTCCTCTCGACTACAAGCCAGAAACCTTAGACTATATATATACCTTAACACATGGGCAACCTTATTTAGTACAGTTGCTGGGTTTTCAACTGGTTCGCCTTTACAACGACTATGTTTTTGAGCAGGGACGCTCTCGCAATCCAGTTTTCACTGTGGAGGATGTGGATGCTGTCATCAACAACCTTGAGTTCTTTAAGCGGGGACGCTACTATTTTGATGGAGTTTGGGGTCAAGCGGTTAGAGGTGAGGCTGGGCAACAAGTGATACTTAGGGCGATCGCACCGCATATACAGGGGCTAAGTTTGAAGGAGTTAGCTCAATATACAGATATCGACACTGCTGATTTACAGCAAGCACTTAATACTCTCAAACGCCATGATGTCGTTGAGGAGATTGAGGGAAGGTGGCAAATTCTCGTTGAATTGTTTCGTCGCTGGGTTTTGCAGTTGTAATCCTTAAATCATATTGTCATGCTGAAAAGGCGATTCACTCATAGACGCTTGGGATATCGATGCTCTAGTGGAAACCTACCTTAGACGAGCAAAAGCCGTAGGAATGTACAGAAACAAGATCCCCGACTTCGTAAGAGTTGTCGGGGATCTATGTCTTCAATTTTCACAAATCAATTAAGATTGCTATACTTCCAAAAAATTAATCAAAATAACCCTTTTACCAAAATATGGTTCTTTTTCCTCGAAAAACGACATACTATATTAGTCTTATTATATAGCAGTCCTAAATGAGTTGTGAAAAATCAC
>JAQYWN010000245.1 GCA_029379265.1 Rhizonema sp. NSF051 | reverse complement strand
GTAATAAATATAACATGGAGTATGGGGATCTCCATGATTAAGAACTAACTAGTATGCGGCTAGTTGCTTCGGTGATATGCCGTTTAATGAAACTATCGATGCTGAATAGAAGCATTGCTATGAAAGAGTTTGATAGATTATGGTGAGTCGTATTCAATCGAAAACAGTCCAGAATCACCTTATGGGATGCAACTTGGCATGAAAAAGTTTTAGTGAGAGCTAAACTTTTTTCTGTATTTTATATAACATTTTTACTATCATCTCCGGCTAGTCTCAATATTTGGTATTTGCAAGTCGAATGTTGTTATACAAGGAGTTCTTAATACGATCTTTAACTCAATCCATTGCATCTTCTTTTTATGAGTTCTTTGTAATGTTTTGTAAACTTTAGTTAAGCAGAAAGATATAAAAAAATTTTCATTTTTAGTTCTGGGGAGAGATGGCAACTCTTCGCCGAAGAATCTCAAGCAGCTTTGTAAATATTTGGGAAGGAGGCGCACTCACCTCAATCCACTCCCCTAACACGGGATGTTGCAATCTAAGTCGCCAAGCGTGGAGTGCTTGACCGGGTAAGTTTACCCCAACGGAACGACCGGAACTGTAAACGAGGTCTCCAACGATGGGATGACCAATTTGGGCGCTGTGGACACGAATTTGATGGGTTCGTCCAGTTTCGAGTTGGAAGTGCATTAATGTATAGTTGCCCAAACGTTCTTTGAGTTGCCAATGAGTGACAGCAGATCGTCCACCTTGTTCTACAGGGACAACTGCCATTTTCTTCCTGTCTACTGGATGGCGACCAATGGGCAAGTTAATCGTACCGCTTTCTGTTTTAGGTGCGCCGTGGACGATACCAAGGTATTCTCGTCTTGCAGTTTTGGCTTGAAGTTGAGCTTGTAAGTGTTGATGGGCAAGTTCTGTTTTGGCAATGACGATCGCCCCAGTGGTATCCTTATCAAGACGATGAACAATTCCCGGACGTTGGACTCCCCCAATTCCCGGTAAATTGGGACAGTGGGCTAAGATAGCATTGACCAGTGTCCCGTCTGAATGACCAGGTGCCGGATGAACGACTAACCCGGCAGGTTTGTTGAGAATCATCAGGGAGTCGTCTTCGTAGAGAATGTCTAGGGGGATATCTTCTGGTTGGAGTTCTAGAGGTTCAGCTGCTGGAATTTCTAAACTAATGCGATCGCCTGCTTTGACAGTTGTCTTCTTGGATGTGCAAACTTTGCCGTTCAGTTGAACTGCCGCCTGTTCAATTAATTGCTGGATACGGGAACGGGATAAAGAAGGTAAATTTTGGGAAAGGTAGCGATCTAGGCGATCAGTGTTGTTTTCGACTTGTAAGTTAAATTCGTTCACAGTTCGTCAGGATTTGTCAGGTACGGAGAGCTTGCCGTTAGGCTGAAGCTTCTTCATAGTACCTTTTTGCTAAAGTTGACGATAAATGATTGCGATCCATCCCCTTTATCTCAAGCTGACAGTTGATAGCACAGTCAATAATTTGCTAAACTCCAAGTCGAGGGATATGAGAGAAAACAATTTAACGCTCTTGGGAGTCGTGCAGTGGCTCATAGTAAACACACAGGCAATGCAGAACATATTCATCCAAGGGACTTTTCATGGTCCTTCTGGTTCACTTTGCCACTCTACCCCTTTGACAAGCGGCGAACAATTCGTACAGAAGTGGTTAAAGACACGATCTGGACTTTTGACCAGTTGCAGGGTATTTTCTACGTTGTCGTACCCATTCGCATGACTGTCGTTAAGCTGGATGAAGGGGGTTTGCTGATTTATACGCCTGTTGCACCGACAAGAGAATGTATCCGGCTTCTGAATGAGTTGGTAGAAGAACATGGTGAAGTCAAGTATATTATTTTACCAACTATTTCTGGGCTAGAACATAAGGTCTTTGTTGGTCCTTTCGCCAGATGTTTTCCTAACGCACAGGTGTTTGTAGCTCCGCAGCAGTGGAGTTTCCCGATTAATCTCCCACTGAGTTGGCTTGGTATACCTGCCCGTCGCACTCACCTACTTTCAGAAGACAGCAACAAAACTCCCTTTGCTAACGAATTTGACTATGCGATTCTTGGTCCTATTGAACTTGGGCCGGGACGGTTTGCGGAAGTTGCATTTTTCCACAAGCGATCGCACACTTTATTGGTGACAGACTCAATCGTTTCTATACCAGAAGAACCGCCTGCGATCGTTCAATTAGATCCATACCCTTTGCTGTTCCATGCCAAGGATAATGCATATGATGTCGTTGCAGACACCAAGGCAAATCGCTGTAAGGGATGGCAGAGAATCTCGCTGTTGACTTTGTACTTTCAACCCAGCGTGCTGGGGGTACGCGGATGGGGGGAAGTGTTGCACAATGCCTTGAAAGCACCAGATCGCTCACGGAAAGCCTATTTTGGATTATTTCCCTTTCAATGGAACACAGACTGGAAGCAGTCTTTTGATGCACTGCGAGGTGATAACCGTCTGCTTGTAGCTCCGATTTTACAGACTCTCATCCTCAATCGGGCACCAAGAGAAACTATCGACTGGGCTAAAAAGGTTGGGAGTTGGGATTTCCACCGAATCGTTCCCTGCCATTTTGATTCGCCCATCAATGCACAACCATATCAGTTTTGTCAAGCATTTTCCTTTTTAGAACAGCCTTCTATCAAGGCAGGCGTTTTCAATAGCAACGGTTCTCCCTTACCTGAAGAAGATTTGAAACTATTACAGAAACTTGATGCAGGGCTAAATAAACTTGGCATCCTGCCATCGGCGAAAAATAGAGTTTGATATCTCCTCAGTGTTGGTTTACACAAAGATTAATAACAGGGCGATGAGAAGATGAGACTCTAAAAGTAAAAAAAGTAAAGTTCTCTGATTACCAACAAATTACTCGTAGCAAAACCTTGCTCGTTCCAATCAGTGAATTAAGTGCGCTCGTTAGTATGGCAAAGACACTTTTTGTTGGGATAGAACTGGAGAACCACAGTATTAAGCCGTTGGACCTGATCGTTGTTTAATCTTGATAATGTTCAAATATCTCAAGTAATTCAACTGCCATTATTTGAGTTACTCTGATTATACTAATGTCCGGTTATTGGTTCAGGAGCCCCAATTCCAAGCTCAATTAATTTATCTTTAACACTATTTGGAAGCCTACCGCAGTAATAATAATTTTTGTCCATAATATCAACAATATAAAACCCTTCTTCACCACCATTAATTTTCCGAAGTTGGCGTGCTGCTTCACGCATACTTATACCAAAAGAGCTAAACAAATCATTTAGTGACATAGATGGTAAGTTAAGCGGGTTGTAAAAAGACTCACCTTTGACAAAATGCCATTTAGTACCGCAGCGGCGCACAACTCGGTAATAAACAGGTGCAACAATAATATATGCGTCTAAATCATTCATATGCCTAAAGGTAGCATTACTCAGCTAGTCGAAATTCTCATAAAAGCCTATTTGGAAAACTATTTAGGGGATCATGAGCTTAGACGAATTCAGCAAACTCTAGCGGAGAATCAGTTCGTTATTAGGATTGACTTAGCTAACGAGGCAGCAAAAAGAAGATGGATGATGGGAGGATATCATTGAGAAGGCAGAGGGCAGAAGGCAGACCTGTTACGAGACGCGCAGCGCTACGGTACAGTTTTTACTTTCTGTTCCGGATAAATCCGGGGGCTTGGACACGTTATGGGCAAGGCAGGGCAGAAGACATTCAATTTTCGGTATAATCCATAACCTTACCTTCTGCCCTCTGCCGACTGCCGTTACGCCTTGCAAGGGAGGGCTTGTCAGTAGACCAAAAACGCAAGTTTCAAGGTGCAAAGTCTTAGGGGCGCAAGATTCTACCCAGCGAGCTTCGCTTTGAAGTCTGCCGGACGGAAGATTCCATCCGGCGAGCTTCGCGTCATGATTGGAATCAAGAGCGGATTCATTGATGGGGATTCTCTTTTTTACTTTTTACTTAACTATCCCTCTATCTCTTTTTATTCCAAGGTAGAGCATACGTCCAAGGTAGTTTTCTCACAGTGAAGGGGCACTTAATAATGCATATTGGAGATATAGTGTTTGCTGGTGCTATACCTACATTTGTCTCAGCTAGCCGCAGAACTAAATCTACCGAAAACTTAAAGTTAAGTTTTCTAGTGATAAACTCGTCGAACTGTTTCTTTTGTATCTTGATGCCTGTTTTTAGTTTTATAATATTGGCAATTGGTTTTTTCGCTACATATACTCCCGTCTCTTTATCACGTTCAAAAACACTTTCAGATGCGATGACTTCTTTAAGTGTCTTACCAGGAACAATCAGACTGGGGATTTGGGGTACAGCTAAGTCACGAGTCAAATCTGGTGATTTCCGAATGATTCTTTTTGAGGCACCGTCAAATTCCTCCACAGCGCTGTTATCCCAATCAACGTATACTGCTAGATCCGAGGATTTATTTTCCACACTCAGTGTTAACTCTTTTGGATCTTCAATTGAGTACATTGCTTTGAGTGTAAAATTAATCGCTATCTTATCTTCAAGATTCTGTTTTTTAAGTTGTTCTGCAACTGAGGCTTTATCGAATTCAAACTTCACTTGGTCGTCAATGGACTCTACCATTCGATTAATGGTATAAGTAACGCCAATTATATAAAGCGTCAAAATAATTAAATTATTGTTACCGTTTCTCATAATTTTAGAGTAAAAACCTCCTGTGCTAGTCTTAGGGTAAGCATTCAGCCATCAGCTATCAGCATACATTACTTGTTTTAGTCAGTACTTCACTTCTGTTGCTAACGGAGTAAAGACGGACATCTTAAATATTTAATCATGTGCAATATTGGAAGCATTCTCGAGCCAACCCCGTCGCCAGAAAAAGAATATCAACCCAGATGCGATCACTGCCATTAGCGCCAAACAAACAAAATACCCCCAATGCCATTTCAGTTCTGGCATATGCTCAAAATTCATCCCATATACTCCAGCAATAAAAGTTAATGGAATAAAAATTGATGAAACTACAGTCAAAAACTTCATAATTTCATTCATTCTATTACCGACTGCCGAAAGATACACATCCATCAAGCCCGTTGCCAGTTCTCGGAAAGTTTCCACCATATCCATTACTTGCACGGCATGATCGTAACAGTCTCGCAGGTAAATCCGAACCTCCTCAGAAATGAGATCGCTGCAATCTCGAATTAAAGCATTAATCATATCCCGCTGAGGCCATATAGCACGACGCAGTTGCAGCAATTCTCGCCGAATTTGATAAACTTGTAGTAGTGTTTGTCGGGAAGGGTTGATGAGTACTTCATCTTCCAATTGTTCAATACGCTCGCCATACTGTTCTAAAACCGGGAAAAAACCGTCAATAATCGCATCCAAAAGAGAATATGCTAAATAATCGGCTTTATGTTTGCGAATAAGACCTTTACCTTTAAGAATGCGCGATCGCACTCCTCCTAAGCAATCATATTCCGGTTCCTCTTGTACAGTCAGCAAGTAATCTTTTCCCAAAACCAAACTCACTTGTTCGCTATGAAAGCCACATGTTTTATCTTTTGGGACGACCATGCGAGCAATAATGACTAAATGGTCTTCATAATCCTCTATTTTGGGACGTTCTGTCACATTGACCAAATCTTCTAGAACCAGAGGATGCAAATCGAACTCTTTTCCCAAACGTCGCAAAATATCTTCACTACCTAAACCTTGCACGTCCACCCATGACACCGAGTTCGAGTTATGTATATAGGTGGCGGACTCTTCTGGTGTTGTGACTTCCTTACACATAGCATGAGTTGCATCATAATCAATCAATTCAATCTTTGGTACTGGCGCATCTGCATCAACGATCAGGGCTCCCGGTAGATCCCCTGGTTGATGATAGAAGTCCTTTGGGCGTGATTTTTTAGCGGCTATTCGGAAATAGCGAGATTTTTTAGACATGCACTTTTGCCATTGTGAGGAATAACTCAAAGGTTTTTGATTTTTGAGACTCGGAGAGGGCTAACGGTTCTAAGTACAGATTAAGCAATTAGCAATTAGCACACCATCACTCTGGAGTAATTCGCTCTAATTGTACAATGACTCTCTCTAATTCCTCACTCAAAAACTCGCCCCAGCTTCTTGGTAAACTGCGCTCCCAGCTGCCTATTTGTATCAACTTTAAAGTGAAATGGTATGAGAGCGATCGCAGCAAGATGGGTCTAATTCCCCAAAGAGTCGCGTCATAATGGAGTTGGTAACGACGATTGTGGTATATAAATTTGAAACGTTGAGCCGGAGAGAAGTAGAAGCTATGCTCGGTTTGAATCTGCAAGAAACGCGAGTCTACCGCGAGGCAAAAGACGAGGGACGACAGGAGGGACGACAGGAAGAAGGTCGATCGCTCATCTTGCGACAATTAACACGCCAAGTTAGAGTCGTGCCAGATGTCATGCAATCGCAAATCGCCGCGTTGTCCCTTGAGCAAATCGAGTCGTTGGGTGAAGCGCTGCTCGATTTCAACAACGTAGTAGATTTGGAAAACTGGTTGGCAGAACACAGTTAATAACCTATCGATCACAAGGGACTGTAAAAAACTACGTGACTCAAATTTTAGGGCGGCTCGGACTGCGCGATCGCATTCCCGCCGCCCTTTAGGCTAAGGAAAATTTGGCGAAGTGAGAATTGGTAGTCAGTGGTAAGTCTTAAGTCGTATAAAATACAACTATTAACCCTCAACTTACAACTATTACATCATCCCCATACCACCCATACCACCCATGCCGCCCATGCCGCCCATGCCGCCCATGCCGCCCATGCCGCCCATATCAGGCGCACCGCCGGCGGGTTTCTTCTCGGGTTTTTCCACCACAATTGCTTCGGTAGTCAAAACCATTCCCGCAATGGAAGCAGCGTTCTGTAAGGCTGAGCGTACGACTTTTGCAGGGTCAATGATGCCAGCAGCAATTAAGTCTTCAAATTCCCCGGTAGCAGCATTGTAACCGATATTGAAATCACTTTCACGCACGCGAGCGACAATAACCGAACCTTCGACCCCAGCATTGTCTGCAATTTGTCGCAAAGGAGCTTCAAGAGCGCGGGCGACAATATCAGCCCCAATCTTTTCTTCGTCTTGGAGGCTGTTCTTAATCTCTTGTACTTTCTTGGACAATTCAATCAAGGTTGTCCCACCACCAGGAACGATACCTTCTTCCACAGCCGCTTTGGTCGCATTGAGGGCGTCTTCAATACGCAGTTTGCGGTTTTTGAGTTCTGTTTCGGTAGGCGCACCCACTTTAATCACAGCAACGCCTCCAGCAAGCTTGGCGATGCGTTCTTGGAGTTTTTCGCGATCGTAGTCCGAATCTGTGTCTTCAAGTTGTTTGCGAATTTGACCGAGACGCTTTTGTACGTCTTCCTTGCTATCACCGCTGGCGACAATAGTGGTGTTTTCTTTGTCAATCGTGATTTTCCGGGCAGTTCCCAGCATTTCTAAGGAAACAATATCCAGGCTTAAGCCGATTTCTTCGGAAATCATCTGTCCACCTGTCAGAATCGCAATATCTTGTAACATTGCTTTGCGGCGATCGCCAAATCCAGGTGCTTTAATCGCACAAACTGTCAGCACACCCCGCGCTTTGTTCACCACTAAAGTCGCTAAAGCTTCCCCTTCCACATCTTCAGCAATCACCAGCAAGGGTTGTCCCAAACGAGCGACTTTTTCCAACACTGGAATCAAGTCTTGGATACTGCCAATTTTCTGGTCGGTGATCAAGATGCGAGCATTTTCAAATTCTACTGTCATCCTGTCGTTGTTGGTGATGAAGTAGGGGGAAATGTAACCTCTGTCTATTTGCATCCCTTCCACGACTTCCAAATCGGTTGTTAGCGACTTAGATTCCTCAACGGTAATCACACCGTCTTTAGTCACTCTCTGCATTGCCTCAGCAAGCATATTACCGACTTCTTCGTCGTTTCCAGCAGAAACTGTAGCAACTTGAGCGATCGCACTTCCTTCCACTGGCTTAGCCACTCTGGCAATTTCATTTACCAGCGCCTCGACAGTTTTGTCAATTCCCCGCTTCAAGTTGACTGGGTTGCTTCCGGCGGCAACGTTTTTTAAGCCTTCTTTAACCAACGCCTGTGCCAAGACAGTGGCGGTGGTGGTTCCATCGCCTGCCACATCTTTGGTTTTTGACGCCACTTCCTGGATAAGTCTCGCGCCAGTATTTTCTAACGGATCTTCTAATTCAATGTCTTTGGCAACAGTGATCCCATCATTGACAATTTGAGGTGCCCCAAATTTTCTTTCTAAAAGAACGTTGCGACCTTTTGGTCCTAACGTAATTTTCACGGCATCAGCTAAGGAGTTAATACCCCGCTCTAATGCCCGTCGCGATTCTTCATTAAATGAAATAATCTTAGACATATTTGAGTTCTCTTGCACTTACATAACACAATTTAGCACTCACAAGCCAAGAGTGCTAATCATTAAGTTACAGATGAATCTAAAAAATTGATTAATATACAGGTGATGCTTATGCACATTGGCAGTAATGGTTGAATCGGGAGATGAATGTAGATAGTTTGCTTAGGTCTCTCGGTATTGCTGACCCTAGCGGTTCCGGCTGGAAGGCGGTAGTATTGACGTTTCTTTTGGCTTGTATTGTAACGTGGGGATTGATGCCGACAGTACGAAAGTTCGCTTTGCGAGTGGGATGGGCTGACCAACCCAACGCACGAAGGCTTAACCGTGAACCTTTACCCAATGCAGGAGGTTTGGCTATTTATGCCGGAGTCATTGCCGCAGTTGTACTAGCAAGTCTCTTACGACCAATTGAACTGCAAAGCGTATTGGCTCAGGTCTTGACTATTTTACTAGGAGGTTCAATATTAGTCTTGATCGGCTTTATCGACGATCAGTTCGGTTTACCACCTTCTGTTCGTTTATCAATTCAGATACTCACAGCTCTTTTACTCTTTGCTAATGGCATTGGTATAAAAGTTACTTTTGGTTTGCCCATCGATCCAACTCTATCAGTATTACTGTCTGTCTTATGGGTCGTAGGAATTACCAATGCTATTAACTTAATGGACGGGATGGATGGTTTGGTGGGAGGTGTCGGTTTTATCAGCGCGATGAGTTTGTTGGCGGTTTCAGCCCAGTTTCCGAATCATGCGGCAGCGACATTAGTTCTGGCAGCATTAGGAGGCGGGGCGCTGGGGTTTTTACGCCACAACTTTCATCCCTCGCAAATCATTATGGGAGATGCTGGTGCTTACTTTTTTGGCTATGTGTTGGCTGCTACTAGTATTTTAGGTGACCTTCAAGTCACGACAGTATTTTCCCTGGTACCGCCAGTATTATTTCTTATATTACCAGTGTTAGATACAACCCAAGTTGTTGTGCGCCGACTGATGGCAGGGAAAAATCCCATGAGTACGCCGGGTAAAGATCACTTACACCACGGTTTGCTTGCTTGGGGTTTGTCTCAGCGCCATGCTGCACTCACTCTTTGGTCAATTACCTTAGTTTTTAATGTCGTGGCGATGAGAATACAAGGCATGTCCTTGGTTGTGATGCTTGCCACCACTATCAGTATTGTTGCCCTTTTAGGCTTTACTGTATGGCAAAGGATACGTGCCGTTTAAAAGTTAAAAGTAAAAAGGCAAAAGTAAAAAGAACGAATTTTAGCTTTTTCCTTTTTACTTCTTTATTTAAGTAAGTCGGCACAATAAAACCAAACTGTGTTAAGAAAAGTAAACAAGGCTCAAATCTTTTCTCTCCCTGCCCCCTGCCCCCTGCTAGAA
>JAQYWN010000244.1 GCA_029379265.1 Rhizonema sp. NSF051 | reverse complement strand
GGGGTTGGGGGTGGGGTTAAGTATTTATGGGAATTACGGCTAATCAAACGGACATGAGATGAGCGGCAGAAGCCACCGTAAAGAACTTCGTTCTGTTCCCCCAGTTGTAGCATAGGAGCATGGTGGGGTTCAGCGTCTGATGACATATCTTTTTCTACTATAATTTTATTTAACGCTGATTTAGTAAGGATTTTATGACGCTTGTCGTCTTATTAGTTGAGTTCTCAGAGTTAAAATAATGTCTAGAAAAAATCTTAAGTTTCTACTAAGTTGATTAATTTAAGTGGCTTAAGTTTTGTAAATTTATGAAAATTGAGCTTAAAGAGTATAACTTAAGTACTTGGCAAAAAAGCTATCTTATGACAGAGCAGGAGACATTAATTTTGTAGAAAATCTGCTATTAATTTTCTATTTCTCTGCCCTAGTTGTGCATAAGTTGATGAGATTGAAACCTATAGATAAAATAGGAAGGTTAACTATTCAAGTTAAACTACTGTTAAGTAAAAAGGTAGGAGTTGATTTAAGTAGTCAAAGCTAATAGCTGTGTAAGTTATTACAAAAGTAGCTTGAAGAACTGAATTTATAAGCACATATGGATTAACAAAGAAGCGATGCTGCCCTCACGTTCTACGTATCGCTTCTTGTTGAACGTACAAAATGGTTGTCAAAAATATCCTATCTGCAACTTATCTATCACTTGGTAGTAAGTAACTGACTTGTAAACTACCTACGCTTTGTGCATAAGCAACGTCAATTATCAATTCATATGCATTCACTTTGCCTTTATGAACACTAAATCCCCCGCTCACAAAAAGACTACGGCCAAAAAGTTAAGAGCCGATGCCAATAGCGAATTCACATCACTTCAGACTACATACATTACAAATAAATCCGACGAACATAGTCTTTTCTTACCATCTAAATCATCTTTGCTCCTCTCACCTCTTGCCAATGTTCAGCCTATCTCTCAATTGGACATTGCGTCAGCCGTCAAAGAAAGTCAGCAAGTCACGCCTGTCTCAGTAGCTGAAGCAGTAGTCAAGATGTTGGAAGACATGGGAGTACAATATGCGTTTGGTGTTTCGGGAGGTGCGATCGCACCCCTTTGGCACGCACTGCAACACAGTTCCATACGCGTAATGCACTTTCGTCACGAAGCAGGGGCAGCTTTTGCCGCAGCCGAGGCTTACTTTGCAAGCGATCGCCCCGTTGTAGTGTTTAGTACAGCAGGTCCAGGGATCACTAACGCGCTGACTGGGTTATTTGCAGCACGCTGGGAAGGTGCAAAGGTAATTTTCCTGTCTGCTTGCACCTCTACATTGCAACGCGGACGGTGGGCACTCCAAGAAACCAGCGATCATACCATGCCCAACGCGGGAATTTTTACCTCAGAACCACTGTTTCATTACGCAACCACTTTAGAATGCAGTGATGAACTTCCAGGGGTGTATCGACGGCTAGCGAAAGGTTTAGGGCGACCGGACGGCTTTGTCGCACACTTAAGTATCCCCACCAACATCCAAACGAGTTTAGTTGAGACATCATTGTCACCTGTGACTCTCTGTGTTGCTCGTACAACCACATGCTCCGAAACCATTACAGAATGTGCGCGGTTGTTGTCCTCTGAACCATTTGCCATTTGGGTTGGCTTCGGTGCGAGGCATGCAGCAGTAGAAATTCGCCAGCTTGCTCTTAGGACAGGGGCAGCAGTAATGTGTTCGCCGCGCGGCAAGGGAATCTTTCCTGAAGATCATCCTCAATTCGTTGGAGTCACAGGTTTTGCTGGGCATGAGTCGGTTTTGAGGTATATGCAAGAGTATCGTCCTACAAGGACATTAGTACTCGGAACACGCCTTGGTGAATTTACCTCATTTTGGAACCCCGTGATGATCCCCCAGTCCGGTTTTGTGCATGTTGACATCGACCCAGAAGTGCCTGGAACTGCTTATCCATCTGCTGAGACATTCGCCATTCAGTCTGATGTGGGAGTGTTTGTGAAGGCCTTACTAAAGCACTTACCGAAACATCCAAGTCCGTCAAAGCTTCGATCTTTGCCAAGACCCCATCGGATGGTAATCAATCCCAGCACAGCTTGTTTAGTACGACCCGAGGTACTTATGAATGTTATCCAAAGGGTAGTTGTTGAAGGGAGCGATGCAGTCGTGATGGCTGAGGGAGGTAACTCATTTGCTTGGGCAATTAATTTATTGCGATTTACCAAACCAGGTCGTTTCCGAGTCAGCACTTGGTTCTCGTCTATGGGTCATTTTGTCACCGGCGTTGTAGGTGCTGCACTGGCAGGTAAGGCTATTGCCATTGTCGGGGATGGTGCCATGCTCATGAACAATGAGATAAGTACCGCTGTGAGTTACCAAGTTCCTGCTGTTTGGATCGTCCTCAATGATGGAGGCTATAACATGTGCGACCAAGGAGTGGCGATGCTGGGGTTCAAGGGGATGAATACAAAAATTCCACAAGCGGATTTTGTCAAGATTGCTTGTGGAATGGGAGCCGACGGCATCCGCGTCGAGAGCGAGTCCGAAATCCAAGCAGCATTGGAGAAAGCGCTTGTCTCGACTAGTCCGTTGGTTATTGATGTATTAATCGACTCGACTCGGGCTGCGCCAATTGGAGGTCGTATCAAGAGTCTGATTTCGCAAGGTGCTACAAATTAATAAGAGGAGATTTTTTATGATGCATCACCCAGTAGGTATTCGATCACTTGCCGTAAACTTTCCAAGCATTTTACGTACAAACGATTACTATATAGAAAAATACCCTGAGTTGGTTGCTCAGTCCGAGCAAAGAAGCTTAGCAAAGCTATTTTCACTTGCTGGCTCTACTCCTAGCAATGAATTTGACTTAGAGATGATGCCTTATTTGTCAGACCCATTCCGTGGTACTGTTCAGCGACGGATTCTTGCTCCTGGAGAGTCGTCACTGACGTTAGAGTATTGTGCAGCAAAGGATGCCCTCGAAGCAGCAAAGCTTTCTCCTGACGACGTCGATCTCATGCTCGTCGCCTCGGTATGGTCTGAACAAATCGGACTTGGCGATGCGGCGTTCCTTGCTCGTAAACTGAGTCTGCGGGGTGCAGCATGGAATCTTGATGCAACGTGTGGAAGTACCCCGGTTGCGCTTCAAACAGCTTGTGCTTTAATACGAGCGGGAGAGTACCGCAATGTGCTGGTAGTTATTTCATGCACGTACTCTCGCTATTTCGATGAGGACGATACTATGTCATGGTTTATGAGTGACGGCGCCGGAGCTTTTGTAGTCGATTCATTAGAATTGAACCAAGGAGTACTCGGCACAAAAACCGTAAATGCAGGGGCGTTGTGTGACGTAGTTTTTCCTAAACTTCTGAAGGACGCGCAGGGCAATCCGCTTCTTCGCATGAAGCTATGCAAAGAAGCGAACAAGGTGACTCGCGAAACAGCGGCGGGGTTTCTCCGTACATGCTGTGAGGGTGCTATCGCCGCTGCTGATGTTACCTTCGAGCAAATCGACTTTTTTCTTTTCAATACAACTACGGCTTGGTTTGCAAGCTTCTGCACGCGCGTACTAGACATTGACCCAGAGCGCACGCTCAATCTATATCCTTTGTATGCAAACATTGGACCGGTACTCACCGTAGCTAATCTGTACCATGCTGCACAGTTGGGCAAGATTCGCGAAAATGACTTAGTTCTGATCTATGGCTTTGGTGCAGCTGGAGCCGTCTGTGCAAGTGTAATGCGTTGGAGCAAGGTAGCCCTAGGTTCTGCTCCCCTCAACACACCTTACTCGGCAGTAAAAAGTTCCGCAAATAGGAGCTTCGTTCATTATTAAGTATATCTACCAAAATTTAAAGTAGATTCAGTAATTAACTGTGCAAAAACAAATTTTAGCGACCGGATTTTTCTTGTTGTCTTTGATGTTTCCACTCAAAGTTTCAGCACAAAACTATGACGAGATTTACGTTTTTGGCGACAGCCTCTCTGACAGTGGTAATGTTTTCAATGACACGGCTGGAATCATTCCCCCAAGTCCAACCTACTTTGATGGACGTTTTTCCAATGGTCCAATCTGGGTAGAATATCTTGCAAAAGATTTGGGCTTAACTTTCAATCCAAGTACCGACTTTGCTGTTGGTGGTGCAACCACGGGATTCGATAACATCGGTCTTGCTGGTTTACCGGGATTACAGCAAGAACTCAATTCTTTTACGGCCGTTAATAAATCTGCTGACCCCAACGCTCTTTATATCCTGTGGGCTGGTACTAATGATGACCTCGATTACCTTTCTGGTGGCGTTCCTAATTCTAGTGAGTCAGTTGCAAATTTATCTAGGGCGATAACAACACTTGCTGCCGACGGTGCTAAAAATATCATGGTGGTTAACTTACCGGATTTGGGAAAGTTTCCGGTTACGGGCGGCAATCATCAGATTTCCAACGCCCTCAGTGCTTTTAGCGATACACATAACTCTGAGTTGAGCGCGACTGAAAACTTTTTGAGCCAGAACCTTAGCCCCGAAATTAACCTGATCCCTCTCGATGTTAATTCCCTATTTAATAGAATTATTGGTGCTCCTGGCGATTTCGGTTTGACAAATGTAACAAACTCGTGCCTACCAAGAGACTTATCGGTAGTGTCTATAGCTGTTCCTACGCAGCCAGTTGCCTGTACTCCAGACAAGTTTTTGTTCTGGGACGAAGTTCATCCAACGACTACTGTTCATCAGCTAATCGGAGATTTAGCATTTTCAGCGCTACAGCAAACATCTGTCCCCGAACCTTCTACTGTGTTAGGGGTGTTGGCGTTTACTACTTTAGGTTTATACCAATTCTTTATGAAGATGAGCTTGATACGTAATGCAGTACGAGCCAAATACCGTTCTTCGCAGACTAAAAAAACTGCTCCTTTATTGGGATCAGGTAGAACACAGTTAAGTTGACGCAGGTACTTAGAGACTAATATTACCAGGTTTGTTGTATAGAATATTGAACAAGGGCTTTTGTCGTTTCGATATCTGTCATTGAGGAAGACAACTCTGCGACAAAAGCTCTTTCAATCCATACAATTTTGGCGAAGGTATTGCTTTGCCAACCAAATTTTTTGTACTCACTTATTGTTGACTACGTCTAGTTCATGCTCAATTGCCCCGAGAGTCTTCAGAGTGGCAATCTTCGCTTCCGTTAATCCGATAACGCCAGTTAGCTTCATACCCTCGTAAGGTTTTTTGCTTCTCAGACTTCGGATGCACTCACCTGTCGAGACATCCCAAATTTTAATTGTCTCATCTTCACTGCCACTAATTATAGTACGTCGCTTGGGACTAAAGGTAAGTGATAAAATTCCTCTAGTATGTTCTCGCAAAGTTTTCAAGCACTTACCATCCGAGACATTCCATAACTTTACTGTTTGGTCTGTACTGCCAGTAATCAGAGTTTGCTCGTCTGGACTGAAGACGACCGACCAGACCCAGCCAGAGTGCCCTTGTAAAGTTTTTAAGCACTTACCATCCGAAACATCCCATAACTTCACTGTATGATCCTGACTAGTACTACATAGGAATTTTCCATTTGAACTAAAGGCGATTGACCAAATCCAACCCGTATGTCCTTGCAAAGTGTTTAGACATTGACCAGTCTTGACATTCCATAGCTTTACTGTGTAGTCTGTACTGCCACTAGCTAAAGTCTGACCATCAGGACTGAAAGTTACTGACAAAACTCCATGATTTTCTTGATGTAAAGTTTTCAGGCATTTACCATCCGAGACATCCCATAACTTCACTGTCTGGTCATGACTACCACTAGCTAAACTATGACCATCAGGACTGAAAGCAATTGACCAAACCCAACTTGTATGTCCTTGTAAAATTCGGTAGCAATTACCAGTATCAATATCCCACATCCTTATTGTCTTGTCATCACTGCCACTAGCTAAAATATCACCTTTTGGATTGAAGGTCACTGACCTAATCACGTTGTTATGTCCTGTGAAAGTTCTTAAGCATTGATCAGTGTTCATATCCCATATCTTCACAGTTTTGTGATCACTGCTACTAGCTAGCATTTGCTCATCAGGACTTAAGGCAATTGACCAGATCCTATCACCATATCCCTGTAAAGTTTTTAAACATTCACCAGTAGCAACATCCCACAATTTTAATGATTGGTCATCACTGCCACTGGCTAACATTTGACCATCTGGGCTAAAAACAACTGCTCGCACAAGATTATTATGTCCTGGCAAAGTTCTTAGACACTGACCAGTACTGACATCCCACAACTTCACTGTTTGATCCCAACTACTACTTGCTAGTATTTGCCCATCTGGATTGAAGGTAACACAGAAAACCCAGTTAGAGTGCCCTGGCAAAGTTCTAAGACATTGACCAGTTTTGACATCCCACAGCTTCAACGTTTGGTCACCGCTAGCACTGACAAGTATACGCCCATCTGGGCTAAGAGTCGCTGACCAGATTGCGTCATCGTGTCCCTGGAAAGTTCTAAGACATTGACCAGTTTTGACATCCCACAGCTTCAACGTTTTATCAACACTGCCACTAAATAGTATTTGGTTGTCAGGACTAAATATGACTGCTCGCACAAAATTATTATGTCCTTGTAAGGTTTTCAGGCACTTACCATCCGATACATCCCATATCTTTATAGTCTTGTCATCACTGCCACTTGCCAAGACTTGCCCATTTGAGTTAAAGGCAATTGACCAAATCCCCTTTTCATGACCGCACAATATTCTGAGACATTCACCAGTCGTGACGTTCCAAAGTTTGATAGTTTGATCATCACTGCCGCTGGCAAGAATACGACTATCAGGACTGAAGGCAATTGATGTTACCCAATCAGCGTGACCTTTATAGGTGAATAGTTGTTTCCAATCAGCAACTTGGTACAAGCGAATTTCACCATTCATATCACCTGTAACCAAAAATTTTCCATCAGGGCTAAATGCTACGGATAGAATTCCACCAAAGGTTTCGGCAAAAACAGACTTAGCCAAATCGGCATGAGCGAAATTGACATCGTACAAATTCAAACAGCGCATGTCTGCTTGCCAAACACTTAGATAAGAAAAATCATAGCCTGTTAAATCTGTTTCTAAATGACAAAGCAGATTAAAGATATTACCAGCCGTATAACTTCGTTCTAGCGGAGATTTTTCTCGTAGCTTTGCTAAAGTTTGATTAAGCTGATTTTCCAGGTTTCTTTTGCTTCTAAAAACAGCGAGCAACCCATTAATAACTGGTTGGAGGATAAGGCGAATTTGAGTATCCCTCACGTAGTCTTTCGCAGTCGCCTTCATGAGAGCGTAGCATCTGAACAAATCAATCTTCTCAGTTTCAATCTCTGAACAGACTTCATCTACCAATCGATTAGTCATATACTCGATGACTACAGGTTGTAGCGTGAAGAGTGCTGCGTTTTTCTCAACAAGCTCCGGCTGAGCCTTTTCGATCAAACATCGCCTTGATAAAGACTCCAGAGCCTCCAGTAATTTTAGCGGTGGTATTGGTAATAGAATATCTTCAAGTAACTCTGAGAGCGAAACTGGCTCACGATTAATTGCAAGCCAGTACATAACTTCACGCTCTAAAGAAGACAAACGCTCCTCCTGCTGGTTCAACAGGTGGCGAATATCTCCAAAAACAACTGTATCTTGTTTGAGAAATTCAGAAACATTACCATTAAAGACATCATTAATAGTCGTCGCCACTATCTTTAAAGCTAAGGCGTTACCTGCATACCGTTCAACTACTGTTCTCAATTCTGTTTCTGAGCAAGAACACCCCTTTACTTTAAAGATTTTTTCCCCTTCCACCGCTTCTAAGCCGCACAGTTGGAATGAGCGAACGGGCAGTGCTTGTCCTTCGAGTGATGCTACGTCTTTAGGTTTTTCCCGAGATGTCAGCAATAAGCTACTAGTATGGTTAACTTCTCCTACGCGTTTGATGAGTTGACCATAATCTTCATATCCTTCTCGATACCATCCAGCATAAGCGCCACTTGCTAGAATGGTTTCAGCATTATCGAGTATAATCAGGCAGCGGTATTTCTGTAAATAATCAATCAGTTGTGAAATTCTGCCGTCTACACTATTCGGTAAGTCAGTTTCCAAAACCTGTTCATCAGAGAAAAACCTAATCAAAGTAGCCAAAAGCTCAAGTAGTGGTGGGGCGTTATAGAGCGATCGCCAGATAACGTACTCAAAATGCTCCTGAACTTGTTCTGCTAATTTGGCTGCCAAACAGGTTTTACCAATTCCCCCCATTCCCAAAAGTGTTACAACTCGGCAGCGATCTTTAATCAACCATTGCTCTAGCGTGTTGAGTTCTGCTGTACGCCCATAAAAAGCTGACACACAGACTGCTTCTCCCCAATCAATACGCTTAGGAAGCTTCAAAACTTCAAGCTTGTCTAAATCTGGTTCTGGCTGTGTATAATCGCTTTTATCCAATTCTAAATTAAACTCCATAAACAAACGAACAATCGTTTGTTTATCTACCCCTGTTTCGCGAGTCAATACTTTTCTCCAGGTTACAGGAGTAATCCCAACACGCTCACTCAATTCTTCAATTGTATACTTATCGCCAGAATTTTCCTGAAATTCCTTCTCAACTTTAGCATCCTGAAGCTTCTGCCAACCTCTTCGAGTAAGTATAAGTCCACGATTGCGTTTTTGCTTTTGCTGTTCCATGTTTACCTCTCGCAATCCCTGTCCTGAAGTTGAAGGGTAGGGTTATGATGGTTAAAAATTTCTCACATTCAGCCGCCGAACCTGTTTTATCCACTGCCTATATGCTGCTATCTATATTGCCCCTCCTACGATCTATTAATTTCAACAATTATGAATTATTCTGTTATTATCATGTTACTAGAAAAGTCATTGAAAAGCAATTACCATGCCGAGAAAATACGCTGCTAACTTGACTATTCAGTTTTCGCACGAGGAGAAACGCATTTTGGAGGAATATTGTGAAAAGATGCAGCGAACAAAGAGCGATATCATTCGAGAGTTTGTTCGCTCACTGAAAACGAGCTTACACGAGAGCTAATGCTCCTGGAGCATTTTTGTACCCAGATATAGAACGGTATCCCAGTCAAAAACATTGACAAAATCAGCAATATGTGGTTTCCAAAGAGTGTATCCCAAGTGTATAAGTGTGGTCGGCTGTCTGGAATCTGCTGATTGAAATGTTCTTTATAGTCAATTTGGTCTACTTGAACGACTAACGTTTGGAGGCATAGAATCGGTGCTGTGGTCCCCTCAATGCGGTCAAAACTTAGGCATTGACAAAATTTTGTTTGTGTGTATTGTGCCATAGTAGACATAAATTACCTCAATCTAGTCAGGTTTTGAACCTAGAAGAAATAATCACCAATTCCTACTTCTTATATAGATGTAAGCGAAATCAACTTATGCACGTGTAAGAAAGATCCAGATCATACATAGCAATTTTGGCAGAGAGCGGTCATGTGTAGGGAATTCAAATGAGAAACTATGTAAAGTTTTTATTGATACATCTTTCCGTGATTCATAGCTGCCCTCTGCCTTTCTTTGTCAAAGAATACAAACTAGCAAAAGAAAAATCGACCCTTGCGATCGCAAAGCCGCGCTCCTTAAACTTCTTTATATGGATACGTAAGTCTTTAATCTTACAAATATGAGTAAAACCTTAGTTGCTTCGGTAAACAACAATGACCTTAGATTGGCAAAAGAATTAATCGAAAATGGTGCAGATGTTAATCAAAAAGATAGTAGTGGAAATAGCCTCTTATATCAAATCCGGTTAAATGCACACAGTTAAATTGTTGCTTGTTTCTGGCCACCA
>JAQYWN010000022.1 GCA_029379265.1 Rhizonema sp. NSF051 | reverse complement strand
ATATTGAGATATTTCTTTCAAAAAACCTTTATTTGGTATCTTATGTAAATCTAAGTAACCTTAAATCGTCGAAGTATATTGTTTACTCGTTTATAGCTCTGTCAGAAATTAGCTTGTAGATGAATAACATCACATTACAACAAGGAATAATATGTCAAACTTCGATCTATTTCTAAGGCTATTGCTGCAACTAACGGTCATTCTAGTGACTTGTCGCATCGTCACTATTGTGGGACGACGCTATCTTGGGCAAACCGATGTTGTCTGCGAAATGATGGCTGGTGTAATGTTAGGACCATCGCTGTTTGGGTTGATTGCACCAGATTTCCAGCAATGGCTGTTTCCAAAGGTTCCCATCTTATTGGCGACGGGAGCAAAAATTCCTAATCCATCAATGTCAATTCTTTTCGCTATCAGTCAAATTGGGCTGATAATTTATATGTTCTTGGTCGGTCTAGAATTAGATACCGATTTGATTAAGCAACGCCTGAATGGCGCAAGTTTAGTTTCTATTGCAGGAATACTTGCGCCATTTAGTTTAGGTGCTTCTTCAGCAATATTTTTGTACAATAAGGGCGATTTATTTAAACCAGGAGTGACTCCTTGGGCAGCTGCTTTATATCTCGGTGCTTCCATGTCAATTACTGCCTTCCCCATGTTAGCGCGGATGCTGTACGAGCGTGGTCTCGCTAAAACTAGCTTTGGAACTTTGGCACTAGCAGCAGGTTCGATAGATGATATAACTGCATGGTGTTTACTAGCTATTGTACTTGCAAGTATTAAAGCCAATATAAGTATCGCCGCCTTTGCCATAGGTGGTGGTATTTGTTACGTATTGTTTACGTTCTTCATCGGGCGACGTGTATTTAAAATCTTCTCTCGAATGACAAGACGCGATTATGGTGTGAGCGTCCAAATTCTAGCTTTAGTCTTGATAGTTTTGATGTTTTGTGCATGGTTGACTGATACAGTAGGTATCTATGCAATTTTTGGTGCATTTGTTTTAGGGACAGCAATGCCACGGGATGAATTCGCTTTAGGTATCCGCCAACATTCTGAATTTTTGACGACTGCATTTCTGCTGCCGAACTTCTTTGTTTTCTCCGGACTCAATACTCAAATTGGACTAGTAAACACACCCGCTTTGTGGATAATCACAGTTTTAATTGTCGCGATCGCCATTCTCGGAAAAGGTATCGGTTGTATGCTAGCTGCTAGATTGGCAGGAGAAAATTGGCCGGAGTCGGCAACTATCGGCGCTCTCATGAATGCACGCGGTTTACTAGAATTGATTATCCTCAATATTGGTTTAGAACAAGGCGTAATTACCCCAACGTTATTCACCATAATGGTGATTATGGCGATCATTACTACACTCATGGCATCGCCATTAATGACTCTTTTCTTGCAAGGAACGAGTCATGCAAAATCTCTTGCTTAAATACAAAAATTTGCATCAGGAAGAAGGGTTGATTTTAAAGGAGGGTTTGAAACCCTTTTTGCAAGAAGTAAAGAAGACTGTCTCCTCCCTTTAAAATACTTCAAACGAAGCATCAAGTACTTAGGACTTGTGTGCTGAACTCATAAAAAGGTTGACCTGATTTAGTGATATAAAGAATCATTTTAAAGACGCTGGAATAGTTGGTTGTGAGGAGAGTATGCACACAGTTGTTCTCGTTCTGCTTGAGGTGCTCATTGTTATTGGATTGTCTCGGCTAATGGGGTTAGCTTTCCGGTGGATTAAGCAACCGCTAGTTATTGGAGAGATTGTCTCTGGCATTATCCTTGGACCATCTTTGTTTGGTTTGATTGCCCCAGATCTAGCGACTGCCTTATTCCCAGCAGAAACAGTTCCTTTCCTCAATGTGCTATCTCAAGTGGGGCTGATATTTTTCATGTTTCTGATTGGGCTGGAGTTAGATCCAAAATATATCAAAGGGCAGCTAAATGTGGCAATTATGATAGCTGTCATGTCAATATTGGCACCATTTGCCCTGGCAACCCTGACTGCGCTCTTACTATACCCATTACTTTCTAGTAATAGTGTATCATTTACTGCTTTTTCACTATTTTTAGCATCGGCAATTTCAATTACAGCATTTCCAGTTCTTGCCAGGATAATTAAAGAGAAAAACTTACAGTCAACTCGCTTGGGAACTTTGGCGTTGACCTCTGCTGCTATTAATGATTTAATAGCTTGGTGTTTGTTAGCACTAGGAATTGCCGTGGCAAGAACAAGTAGTATTGCTGCCGCGATCCCCACGATTATCGAAAGCTTGCTCTACATCGGCTTCATGATGACAGTGGGACGTTGGTTTTTGCAGCGGCTGGCGATTTACTACCGACGTGTCGGGCGTCTCAACCAATTTGTGTTGGCTTCAATTTACATGGGGGTGGTTGCTTCTGCTTTGATTACTGAACTTATTGGCATTCACTTGATATTTGGAGCGTTTTTATTGGGATCGGTGATGCCCAAGAATGCAAGATTAGTTCGGGAATTGGCAGTAAAAACTGAAGATTTTGTATTAATATTTCTGCTGCCAGTTTTTTTTGCTTACAGTGGTTTGCGGACGCAAATTGGTTTGCTCAACCGTCCGGAGTTATGGGTAATTTGCTTAGGTATACTGATGGTGGCAATTATCGGTAAATACGTTGGCACATATGTAGCCTCACGCTACAGTCGGCTTGAGCATCGGGAAGCTTCAGCACTAGGCTGGTTAATGAATACCCGTGGTTTGACTGAGTTGATCGTATTGAACATTGGTCTAAGTTTGGGGGTGATTACACCCTTACTGTTTACCATGTTGGTCATTATGGCGTTAGTGACAACATTTATCACTTCCCCGTTGCTGGAGTGGACATATCCGAAACAGCCGATAGATTTAGATTTAGTGGCTCTGGAAGAAGAAACAGCAGTAGATACACAGAAGACGGGAAAAAGCAACCTTCACAGTCGTCCCTATCGAATTTTAGTACCAGTCGCTAATCCCAGTACTCAAAAAGGTTTGGTGCAGTTAGCGGCTGCGATCGCAATCAATCACCAACACCCTGCCATTGTTCATCCTCTCAGTCTGATCGAACTTGAAGAAGATTATGCTTTTGAAAGTACTCCTGTAGAAGCCCAACGCTTAATCGCACGGCGTCGTCAACAACTTGAAGAATTAATTGAACGTCTTGAACCACCCATCATACGCTCTTACGTACATCCCATTGTTCGGATCTCAAATAATGTTGCAAGGGAAACTTCCCAGATTGCGTCACAAGAGCAAGCTGATTTAATTCTTGTAGGATGGCACCGTCCAGCTTTCAGTAAGAATCGCTTGGGTGGACGAGTCGGTCAAATTCTTACATCTGTACCAGTAGATGTGGCAGTATTTGTAGACAGAGGTGAAGAGCGATTAGAAAGCTTGTTAGTTCCCTATTCTGCCAACGTCCATGATGATTTAGCATTAATACTTGCTTTGCGGCTTTTGGTAAATCGCGATTCCTGTCGTTTGCTCATTTTACAGGTAGTTACAGAGGACCAAGTCAAAAATGAGTTAAGTTACGAGTTGCAAAACATGATGGAACAATTGCCTGCAAAAATAAGCGATCGCATTGACATTAATGTGATCGAAGCTGCCGATCCGATACAAGCCGTAGTCGCAGCCTCAGAAACCGTTAATCTCACAATTGCTGGTACTAGCCGCGCTTGGGGTATTGAACGTCACACATTAGGACGATATACAGACGAACTCGCCATTCAATGTCGTTCTTCTCTGCTGATTACTCGTCGCTACAGTCAAGTCACCTCTCACCTTGCCTCTTTACTTACGAATGAGTAACTGAACTACGTGTTAAGCAAGTCACGAACCAAACTTTGGCGAGAGTGAGGTAATGATGTGCGTAAAGTTACTTCTACTTCGCTCATGTTACATTTTTTTGTTCAAGAAATATGTTTCCATCCCTGGGTATTAGTATTGTCAACAAGACGCAAAATTAAGACCCCCGACAACTTTTACGAAGTCGGGGGTCTTGTTTCTAATACTTGCTGATTTTAGTATCTACTAGCATTGGGCTTGTGAACGATAAAGCTGAGAATTTGGCACTGCTTGATGTTATCAAAACCCACTACACGGATAAAACCGTTGCCATACTGAGAACGGCAAGATTGGACTTCGTTCAAGACTTCTTGAGTGGATTTAGCACCAAATAGAGGTAATTTCCACATTGTCCAGTAGCAATCCGTTGGTTTAGATTCTTCGTTGAACTCAATAGCAGGAATGTAACCTTGATTTATGATGTACTGAATCTGCTTAGCAATTTGAGCATCGGTGAGGGGAGGCAGATAGGAAAGAGTTTCGTAACGAATCTGTTTTGGTAGGGTTTGCATAACTAAACAGTAATTGTTGGTGGTTTATTTTTGGTTGATAGCCCTTCGCTCTTGGTTTGTAAGTGTAAATTATTACTTTTTTACGACTTACTCACCATGGACGACTAACGACTTATTTAAGAACGAATGACTACGAACCACTATCTACAAAACATCCTCGGAATTAGGATCTGAGGTAGCTTGCTCTTGGGATGTAGATAGAGGGTCAAATGTCTCTAATTGCGTACTTCGTTCTAGATGCTGACGACGGTGTTCCATATTGGCTTGCATAATCCCAGTGCGAACCATTTCCGGTAAGTACTCAGCAACTTCTTGTGCTAAGTGTTCTCTGACAATCATGATTCGCAATGCCAAATCAGGCTTCTCTCGAAACAATTCCTCAATGTATGGTTCTCCATCTTGAAGTTTGTCAGCAGAAAAGTACTGTAGCCAAAGTGCTAAGGGAGGATTGGTTTCACTAAGTTGAGCCAATACCGTCTTCACTGCCTGATATGTCAGGTAGTTTTGCAGCATCTTGGCTGTGTCTTTCGCAATTTGCTTAATATTCATGCTTGACCCAGCCTTTAAGAGTTAGGAGTGATGAGGTTTGAGTGAGGAGTTATTTATTGAATTTAACTCCTAACTCCTTAATCTTCACTTCTAACTAAATATCAGACGGTATCAACAGGCTTAAAGTCGAACTTGATTTCTTTCCACAGTTCGCAAGCGGCAGCTAATTCTGGAGACCATCTAGCGGCTTCGCGGATCACGTCGTTTCCTTCATGAGCCAAGCTACGACCTTCGTTACGAGCTTGAACACAAGCTTCTAAGGCGACGCGGTTAGCGGTAGCGCCAGGAGCATTACCCCAAGGGTGACCCAAAGTACCACCACCAAATTGTAGTACGGAGTCATCACCAAAGATTTCTAGCAGTGCGGGCATGTGCCATACGTGAATACCACCGGAAGCAACAGCCATTACACCAGGCATAGAAGCCCAGTCTTGGGTAAAGTAGATACCGCGAGACTTGTCTTGCTCAACATAGTTCTCACGCAGTAGGTCAACAAAACCCATTGTGATACCGCGCTCACCTTCCAGCTTACCAACCACAGTTCCAGTATGAATGTGGTCGCCACCAGACATCCGCAGAGCCTTAGCCAATACGCGGAAGTGAATACCGTGGTTCTTCTGACGGTCGATCACGGCGTGCATAGCGCGGTGAATGTGCAGCAACAAACCGTTGTCGCGACACCAGCGAGACAATGTGGTATTAGCGGTGAAGCCTGCTGTCAGGTAGTCGTGCATGATGATGGGCATTTTGAGTTCTTTAGCATACTCAGCCCGCTTCAGCATTTCTTCACAGGTGGGAGCGGTGACGTTCAGGTAGTGACCTTTGATTTCACCAGTTTCTGCTTGAGCTTTGTGGATAGCTTCAGCGACGAATAAGAAGCGATCGCGCCACCGTTGGAATGGTGCGGAGTTGATGTTTTCGTCATCTTTGGTGAAGTCCAAACCACCACGTAAGCACTCGTATACTGCGCGTCCGTAGTTCTTAGCAGACAGACCCAATTTGGGCTTAATTGTACAACCTAGTAGTGGGCGACCATACTTGTTCAGTTTGTCGCGCTCAACTTGGATACCATGAGGAGGACCTTGGAAAGTCTTCAAGTAAGCGACAGGAATCCGTAAGTCTTCTAGACGCAGTGCTTTCAGGGCTTTGAAACCAAATACGTTACCTACAATAGAGGTAAACATATTGGTTACAGAACCTTCCTCGAACAAATCTAGAGGATAGGCAATGTAACAGATATACTGATTGTCCTCATTGGGAACTGGCTCAATATCATAGCAACGACCTTTGTAGCGGTCTAGATCAGTGAGCAAGTCAGTCCATACAGTTGTCCAAGTACCAGTGGAAGACTCAGCAGCCACAGCAGCACCAGCCTCTTCAGGAGGAACTCCAGGCTGAGGTGTAACACGGAATGCTGCTAAAATATCCGTATCTTTCGGTGTGTAATCAGGCGTGTAATAAGTAAGTCTGTAATCTTGTACACCAGCTTTATACCCTGATTTTGTCTGAGTCTTCGTTTGAGCGTAAGACATACTTTTCCTTCCCAGAAGTCACTCTTTAAATTACCAGCAAATTACGTTTGGTGCTTCTCACCTTTCTTTGATAATCTCCCTACAATCAGGTAGAAGTACCGAGAAAAATAAAAATTTTATCTTTAATTGAGTTGTTTCCGAACAGAGGTTATTAATTTTTTAGCCGACTATTGTGCGACGATTTGTGCCTCAAACAATTTTGGGTACCTATCCTCAACCAATGTCATTTTTTCCTCTTTCCAAAAACAAAAATTCTTTTTTATTTTTTTCTCACATCCCACTTAATCTCCCTTAATCCGTCAAACTTTCCGCTTCGCTAGGACAGTACTTACTTAATCCCAAAATCTACGGTATTTTCCCCGCCTTCGAGGTCAATACACAGAGATGGAAGTTGTCTGGACGGAAACTCAGTGGAACGATGAGCGAAAGACAAAAATTGCACACCACGTAATTTGTAGCTTATTTCACAATATATCAAGAAATTGATAAGTTATCCTTTCGATCTTCTGAACTCTTTTATTTAATTTTTTTATCTTTACGTGTTTTTAACATTTTATTAAGAATACTTTACAAAATGTAAGCGATAATAGTAAGCCAGGTTGAGCGGGAGACAGAAGACGCGAGTTCATTTTCTCCTGTATCGCTGGCAAAATGAAGCTGCACAAATAAATAGATATCTGTAAAGAAATATAACTAAGACTAAAACCTTTTCTCAGAGTGCCATTTGCGCTCATAGGAAGATGACTTTTAAGAGCATGTAAATATTTATGCTGACGTACTTAAATAAAAAGATAAAGAAGGGGAACACTGAAATTAACCCAAAGCTAGTCAAAGCGATCGCAACGGGGAATTGTCTCTGAGGGAAAAGTGACTGTGGTGTTGTTTCACAAGCGTATTAGTTTATTAGTTGCTTCTAGTCTGCTTACTTTATTAAGTATGGTGACTGTAGCGATGTCTAACGACAAATCGCTGCGCGTTGCTGCTCTGACGGCGACGAACCAAACAACTGATAGTGGTGTTCCGCAACAAAAGAAGAATGAAGTCGATTCATCAGAGGAGTTAACTCCTACTTATCCACCTTCAGCACCGCCACCGCACCGAAACCCTTTGCCCAATGTGCAGCGACTGCTAGAACGTTTGCACGAGATCGACTATCGCGTTAGTGCTTTGCAGGGGGATTATACAGGTAATCTCTGGATAGGTTCAATGCAAGGGTTATCGCGGATAGACCCAAATACAGGTAAAATCTTAGGGCGCGTGAGTTTACCAAATGTTGCTATTGGTGCTTTAGCCCAAGACAAAGTCGGGCGTTTGTGGGTAGGAACTTATGACGGATTAAAGCGGGTAGACTCCCGTAGTAACGAAATTACAGCACAAAACTTATTTTTACCTTCTAAACGAGTTTTGTCTTTATTAATTGATAAGCGAGGTTATTTGTGGACTGGCACAGATAACGGCTTAGCTTTGATCAGCCCCGATCAAGGTTTGATTATCACGACATTAAAAGATCTTCCTGGTGTCAGCGCCAACGCTTTAACTTTAGATGCTGAAGGTCAACTTTGGGTTGGTACTCTTGATGGAGTTGTACAAGTTAACACTGCCAATGCTTTCATTCTCAAGCGCATTAAAGATTTACCAGGCACAACTGTCCAATCCATAGCGATTAGTCCACAAGGATTAATTTGGGCGGGAATGCCGAATAATTTACTTGTCATTAATCCGAAAACTGGTTCAGTACTCAGATCTGTCACTCGCCTTCGCGGACGTAATGTCACAGCTGTCAGCTTTGCTAAAGATGGTAGTGTTTGGGTTGGCACTGATAATGGGTTATTCCGCTTAAATCCAGATACTGGTGCCTTGTTAGACCAAGTTCCAGGTCTTCCTTCTAGCCGTGTTCTTTCTCTTGCACCAGATATAGGCAATAAATTGTGGATTGGTACCACTGAAGGTTTGGCTTGGTTAATGCCTAAAATGGAAAGAGCAAAACCTCATCTTGCTTTCAGTCGCACAGGTAATTAATCATTCTCAATCCAAAATCACCAAATGCCAGTCACTACCCAGCAACTCATTCAATGGAAACAGCAGAAACGTTCAATTGTCGCCCTGACTGCTTGGGATTATGCGATCGCCCAGATATTAGATGTAGCTGGGGTAGACTTAATTTTGGTGGGTGACTCGATGGCAGTAGTCTTAGGGTATGAAACAACACTGCCCATTAGTTTAGAGGAAATGCTGTTCCACGCTAAAGCTGTGCGTCGTGGTGTTAAACGAGCATTGATGGTCGTAGATCTACCATTTATGACGTATCAAGAAAGTCTTGAGCAAGCGATGCATTCTGCTGGAAGGGTCTTGAAAGAAACAGGTGCTCAAGCAGTTAAGTTAGAGGGTGGTTATCCAGCAATGATAGAAACTGTTGCTCGTTTAGTGCAAGCTGGTATTCCAGTGATGGGTCATGTGGGTTTGACGCCGCAATCAATACATCAAATCGGTTTGCGGCAACAAGGAAAAACTGAGGAAGGATTAGAAAGAATTTTACAACAAGCGATCGCTCTAGAACAAGCAGGTGCATTTTCGATTGTACTAGAGCATCTCCCTGCTGCCTTAGCATTAAATATTACTCAAAAAACTAGTATTCCTACAATTGGTATTGGTGCGGGACCCCATTGTGATGGTCAAATTTTGGTGACTTCTGATGTCCTGGGTCTTTCAGAAAAGCCGCCACCATTTGCTAAAATTTATACTAATTTAAGAAGCAATATCACGCAAGCCGTGCAGAATTATATTATTGACGTGCAAGAGGGTAAGTTTCCAGAATAGACATAAGCGAGAAATGATGTCGGGCCGATCCTGCCAGAACACCCCAAGCTTCGGTTTTGACAAAAGCATAATTAATTTTCGGACATGTCTAATAGCATGATTAAATTCTCTGATTAATCATTCTCAAAGCAAGTATCCGCGTAATCTCCATCTTAGTGACCAGTACATGAACAATTTCAAAATCTAGATTCTCTACCCTGTGTGACACAAGCTAAGGGCAATTTAGCAATACGCAATCAGCCAGAAAAGCGTATGATGGAAATTCTGTGTCTGAATATGTTCTGACGCTGATCAACTAGGCAAAAAAAATTAGGAGAAACACCACCTGTGAAAGAAAGCATTATCAAAATCTCAACACCGATCGCAAAAGTTCAACTTAAGCCTTCTGAAGATGAATCGCAAGTAGATATAACCCAAGCTGAAGAAATTAGCTGGGGAGAAGAATTACAACAACTAGAGTCAGAACCAGAACCAGAACCAGAACCAATAGATTTTAGACAACAAAATTCAGCGAGGTTTGTTACCCCATATTCTAGTGGTTGGAAAGTATCAGATATTTTGAGAGAGATTAGACTGGATAATTTTGAAATGGGTGATATAAATTAAACGGATCACACACAATTCTTTTCATAAACTTTGGTTCCGTTCCCCTGCCGACTTTAAGTCAGACACAATAACGGAACTAAAGCGATATAAGCTGGAGGCTCTCAGCATACCAATAGTAGGCTTTAGTTTTTAATAAGTGTAAATGACTTTTAACTTCCCTGACTCTCTCATTGATGCAGCGCTTTCGGTAACTGGTTTGACTGACTATATCCGCTTGCTTTTAGAGGAAGATAAGCAGCTGCGGCAGGTTTGGGTGACGGGAGAAGTTTCTAGCGCTCACCAGCATCGTAGTGGGTTATTTTTTACACTGCAAGATCCAGATGGGACAGCAGGAATTAAATGTGTGGCGTGGAATAGTCAATTGGCAAAACTCGCGCAAAAGCCAACTATCGGCGAGCAGTTAATAATTTTAGGTAGTATTCGGGTTTACCGCGATCGCGGTGAGTATCAGCTTTCTGTTTGGCAAAGTTTAGCTGCGGGTGTTGGTTTGCAAGCGCTACGCTACCAACAACTGCGAAACCGCTTGGAGGCGGAAGGGTTATTCTCTCCGCAAAGAAAGCAATCGCTTCCTCCCCATCCCCAAATTATCGCCGTTGTCACTTCACCTACGGCTGCTGCTTGGGGTGATATTCAAAAGACACTCAGGCAAAGGTATCCTGGTTTACACGTCTTATTTTCTCCTGCCACCGTACAAGGTGAGCAAGCACCTGATTCTATTGTTAAAGCTGTAAGTCGAGTGGAACAAGACGGACGTGCCCAGGTGCTTATTTTAACGAGAGGAGGCGGTGCGGTTGAGGAATTGGCTTGCTTTAACGATGAACGGGTAGTGCGGGCAGTTGCTGATTGTCCTATTCCAGTAATAACTGGGATCGGTCATCAAAGGGATGAGTCTTTAGTAGATTTAGCTGCAGATGTCTGTGTACATACTCCTACTGCTGCGGCTGAATTAGTTGTACCTTCACTGGCAGAACTGTATGATCAACACCAGCAAAGAATTGCGGCTTTACATGAGGTGGTGCTTCACGAGTGGGAAACGGCGGTTTTGCAGTTGCAGCAACTACAAAACCGCTTGCAACGTCTGCGGTTAGATAGACAAATGCAGCAAGAGAGACAAGCTCTAAGCTGGAAGCGTCAGCAACTGGTGCAAGCAACAACAAGGCAATTGCAGCAAGCAACGCAGCGTTTGGAGTTGTTACGAGAAAAGTTGGTAAGTCTTGATCCTAAGGCTGTGTTGCAGCGCGGTTATGCTGTGGTAAGACAGGAAAACGGTGCGATCGCACGTTCTGCTGATGAGTTGTCAGTAGGGGAAGAGTTGTTGGTTCAGTTGAGTCAGGGTGAGGTTAAAGTGAAAGTTGTGGAATAAACATGAACCGCCAAGGAGCAAGAGAGTTTTATGATTAAATTTGCTAGTGCTAAGGATGGTTGGAGTTATGAGGCGAAGGTTGTTGAAATAGAAACAATCATTGCTCAAATTGAGGAAGGTTCGTTAGAATTACAAGAGGTTTTTGATCAATTTACAAAGGCTGTTGAGTCTTTGCGCGAGTGCGAGAGTTTTTTGCAATCATCTCAGCAGCAGGTAGATTTATTGATTGAAACTTTGCAGGATAAGTGATTTCTTCAATAACGCACTGAAAAAATTTGCTCTACAGTCAGCTTCAAATCTAAAAATGTTGGCGACTCTATATAGTCTTCTCCTCTAAACTGTTCACCACGATATTCACCCTCATCACTTAAAGAGTAAATTGTGATTGTTGGCTGTTTGGGATCGCCTATCAACTCTTTGCTACCCAAAGCTGCATAATCAACGGACACTTGCTTCAAGCCGGGAAACCCGTCCAACGCAGTGTCCTCCACAATCCAATTTAGTTACCAATTCATTGAAATATTTATCTGATATGCTGTCCGTCAAATCACCCATCATAATAGAACCCCACCCCCAACCCCCTCACAAGGGTAGGTTTTTTACATGTAGGTAAGACTGGGTAGACCTGGTGGGAAAGTAGACCAGGAAGAAAAGGAAAATCTCTGTATATATACTGTTTTTTCATTTGTTTAGGGTAACCAAACTACCTTGTCTACTTTCCTTCCTTCTCCTCCAAGTCTTGCCAACACCCAATTGTAAAAAACCTACACCTGTGAGCCCCCAACCCCTCCCCGCGAGCAGGGAGGGGAGACAAAGCACAGCTTTGACGGGGTGGGGTTCTTTAGTATTAAGGTTATACCACCGGACATAATATGACTTTCTATCACTGCCCCTATTTTCACCTGTCACACGATCCCGAATCGGTATAAGATTACCGATGCAATTTTTCCTCGAACTCTCCTTAAAAATATTAGCGATCGCTTCAGTTTTTCCCATGTAATATCGGCATGGTAAATAATCCCCAAGCTAAACCCGTAATTAAACCAAAGGGAAAGACAAGATAATTATTGAAACTCCACCAATTCAAAACTTCTGGGGCTAATTCTACCGGATAAGCCATCATTAGGAAGCTAGCTAGCACCGCACCACCCCACCCATACTGAGTCAACCAGTAAAAACCTTTACCACTCGTTACACCGTACAGCAAGCGAGTGATCAGTAATCCTGTCACGGTACCATAGCAACGCATGCATACAGCCATAATATATGGTGGTGCCAACGTTACACCCATATCTGGTTGCGGACACACATAATGACCCATAAAATAAATAATATCCGCAATTAGAGGAAACATCGGTAACCTCAACGCTGCAAGAATTGGTGCAGCAAGCGGTCCTAACACCATTCCTGCTAAAATGAAGTCAGCGATCGCACTTACCCAATGAATTTTTGAGCGTCTTCTAAAAGCGATTCCTGTCATGTTTTAAAGTTGAGCTAACACTAAGCATTATAAAGTCTCTATACATGAAAATTAATTATGCGTTCGTTGAAATCCATGGTATGGCGCTCCTACTAGAGGGCGAACAGCCCTGACGCTCGAAGACTCGCTAACGCTTCGAAGATCGCTAACGTCGCTAACGCTGCGTTCGCGTAGCGTCTCCCTTTGGGAGAAGATCGCAGTCCCCTAGCGAGGGTTAATCCTCCTGCTTTCTCTGTCTCACCGTTCGCCCCTACGGAAGATGTCTATTTGAAGTCTAACGAACTTTAAGAGTATACGGACTCGTTAACTTATCCAACTGCTGCACTAACAGACTGAGGAATAATCCCACATCTGTCACCACACCAACTGATTCAACAGAACCGCGATCGCTTAACTTCGTAACCACAGCCGGGTTGATATCGACACACACCAACTTCACCCCTGCCGCAGTCATATTCCCAACGCCAATCGAGTGTAGCATTGATGACAGCATCAAGATCATCTCTGCACCTTGAATTAACTTGGCATATTCCGTTTGCGCTTTGATGAGATCCATCTCAGTATCGGGCAAAGGGCCATCATCGCGAATAGAACCGGCAAGAGAGAAAGGCACATGATTGCGGACGCACTCATACATTACGCCACTATTCATCACTCCTGCCTCAACAGCTTTGGCGATGCTACCGTAACGGCGGATAGTGTTAATTACCTTGAGATGATGTCGGTGTCCACCGCGCACGGCGATCCCCCGCTTCATATCCACACCTAGAGAAGTCCCCATCATCGCTTGTTCAATGTCGTGAACGGCGATCGCATTGCCACCCAACAAAGCCTGCACATATCCTTCTCTAATCAGTTGTGCCAAGTGTTCGCCACCACCAGTATGGATAACCACTGGTCCTGCTGTGACAATAACTTTACCCCCCGCATCCCGAATTTTACGTAACTCCCAAGCCACCTGCTCAACGACTAATTCCACACGCCTTTCGCTGGAAACACCCGATGACATAAAGCTAAATTCCTGTGTATTCCGTTGTTCGCGGGATTCTGGTTTGCGAATAGTGCGGATACCTTGCACGTCTACAACGACTTGCTCTCCAACTTCTAAGTCGCGTAGGAGTTTACACTTTGCTACCACACTATTGGATGAAGAGGTAATAGCGATCGCCCCATCCATCCGTTGATTTTGTACCTTTATCCACGAACCACTCACCCGCACCTCGGTAGGATAAATTGTACTAACGTAGAAATCATCGGGTGCGACACCTGGTTGAATGACAGGTTCTAGTTTGGCATCCCGCTCATCTTGCGGCAAGTTAACTGCACCCAAATCAATCAACTGCGAGAGAATCTCTTCCATCACCTCATGAGAGGGCGCTGAGACTTTCACCTCAGCAGCAGAGGTACTTTGTCGCTGTTCCCCCAACGAGAAATTCAACACTTGGAAGCTACCACCGTTGTCTACAATCAGATCCAATGCACGGTTAATCATGCCAGTGTCGAGCAAGTGTCCTTCTAAGCGAAGGATACGACTTTCTACCGAGACATTTGCATGAAGTTCTTCCCGTACTGGTTCGGTAACCCGCAGTGTCAAGCATTTAGCCGCGCCTCCTGCTTTCAAAAATTCGGTTAACGGTGTTTCAATGACTCGAAAACCTACATCCTCAAGGCGTTTTTTCAGTGCAACGGAAGCCTTGTTCATCACGACAATGCTTTCTATATTTACCGCATTACAAGCGAAATTGACTGCGTCGGGTTCTAAAATGGCAATCCGCTTTTCTGGCGATACCCGCATCTCGATTAAGCGATTGGAGTAAGAATCAAAAGCAGGTGGGTAGTACAGTAAGTAGCCGTTGTTGAGGGGACAGAAGCAAGTATCTAGGTGATAAAAGCGATCATCAGTAAGTCGCAACGACAGCACCTCAATATCTAGCCATTTTGCCAGGTATGGGTGAGAATCTAATTCAGAACGGAAGCCATATCCAGCCCACAGCCAGCGTCCTTCGCGATCAAGGAGTGCATCTCCTGCGCCTTCAAACGGCAAATCTTTAGGTAGTTCCTTAACTGTGTAACCGTGTTCCTCAAACCATTGTTTGAAATATGGTTCTTCTCCCTGACGTTCTTTATGAAAAAAGCGACTGAGGACAACAGTCTTCCCCAGCAACAAGCCTGCGTTGGCGGTAAACACCATGTCAGGTACACCTTTCTCTGGTGTCACCAAGTCTACAAACGCGTGTTCTTTAAGAATATGGTGCAGTTGCTCCCACTGTTGAACAGCGCCATCGCGTGATGACTTGTGAATATTCCCTTCCATCCAGGGATTAATCACATAGTCCACATCATAGTGATCGGGGGCACACATCAAAAAGCGAATCTGGGAAGTCATAAAAAGTATCACACTAGGAATAGATGCAATCAGCCTTTGCAGAGTATAGATTTTTACCAATCCTTAAGAATTTACCACATTAACTTTTGACAGTTGAAGGCGATGCAAAGGCTATCCTCACTATATTCTATTATTCTTAGGGATATAGCATTCCAGGATAAAGGCTTAGATGACAGCAGATAAAAAATAGTTAGTTTCTACTTTTTAGTAATTTGATAATATTATGTCCTAGATAAATCAACTATTTCATTGCTATTTCCGGACGCGATCTGCCTTTGGCAGCAGCGAGTAGCGCTCGTTCGGATGATTGCGTCTCCCCGTGTGAGAAGACAAGGGAGATCGCTAACGCTATCGCACCCTTAGTCTAGTCTCGAAAAGCCTATAAAATAGTTGGGGTGAGGGGCGAAACCCATCATTCGCGCCTCAGCATCCGTAAAAGTTGTCGGGGATCTGTGTTTTGACAAAATAAGGTTCGATCTCATCCTTAAGGAGGAGTTGAGAAATTCAGCAAATCTATGCAGACCTAAAGAACACTCACATCTTTTGCTTATAATAAGGATATGAAAGTAGGAATTGGTCAAGCTGCTGCTGAGTTAGGAGTGTCCCGTGACACTTTACGCCGTTGGGAAGCTGCTGGAAAAATTACAGTTGAACGCACCCCTACAGGACATCGCCGTTATGACTTGGTACAATTGCGAGGTCTTGTTCCATCTAGGGTATCCTCTGACAGGATCACACTGGCTTATGCGCGAGTGTCCAGTCAGAACCATAAAAAAGATCTTAACCAACAAATTAGTATCCTTGAATCCTTTTGTACCACCAATGATTGGAAGTTCGAGGTCATTCAAGACGTTGGTTCTGGAATCAACTACCGTAAAAGCGGTTTGCGAAAACTCATTCAACGGATTTGTCATGGAGATGTTGGTCGGATAGTACTCACTCATCGAGACCGACTCTTGCGGTTTGGCATCGAACTTGTTTTCTCTTTATGTGAACATTTTGGCACGGAAGTGTTAATTCTCAATGTCACGTCCCAAGCAGAATTTGAAGATGAGATTGCTGAAGACGTAATGGAGATTGTCACCATCTTTTCGGCGCGTCTATATGGCAGTCGTAACGAGAAAAACCTCGATATTATTAGAAAGCTCAAAGACATTGCTAAAGAATTGGAGTCATAAACTGATTTGGGAGTTAGCGGTTAGCCAAACAGAAAAAGACAAGCAGTCGTTAACTAGCAACTATTATTCCCCCTGTTCCCGATACTCCCTTCTGAACAACGTGCATAGATTTGCTGAAGTTTAGCGAATATTCTGCAATATATTTCAAGAGGAAGAAGGTAATTAGTGAGTTTTATTGGTAAATTGAAGGCATCGACTTGAAAGAAGAAGGGAATTGAATTATGAATTTAATAGCTTGGATAGTTTTAGGTTTAGTTGCAGGTGCGATTGCAAAAGCCATCGACCCAGCAGCTAGAGGAAGTGGGATTCTGGGAACTATATTGCTAGGAATTATTGGTGCCTTTGTTGGCGGTATGCTGGCAACTTTGGTTACTACAGGCAAATTAACTCTCACAGCTACAACTCTGAGCCTTCCTGGTATTATCATTGCTGTCATCGGTGCAATTATTGCCGTCTTTGTATGGAATAGAATTACTGGCTCTACAATGTAACAATATTTAAAGCCATCTAAGCTATCTTCAGATAAGACTATTGCCCAAACTGTTGAAATTTATAGAAAATGGACGTATAAACCTGTTTTAGAAGCCTTGATTATGACTCGAATTGCCTCTATGTGTCGTTCGATGGGAATAGATCTAGGCGATTACTTACAAAGGAAAACAGGATTATATGTCCTATGTTCGTTGCAGTTTCGTGTAGATTGCAATCCTGACGAGCCACTAGAAATCACGCTTAATGAATTACTATAAATGTATATTCACACTCCTAACTTAACACAAAAATTTTCGGTTGACAGATTACTAGTTGGTAAATGGAACCAGCAGGCATCATGAATGCAGATGAACAGAGACTGAATGCTTTACGAATACTTGTCGTAGACGATAATAAAGATAACCGAGATTTCATAGAGTTTTTGCTTCAAGAGTATGGCGCAGAAGTGCTAGCAGTAGCCCTTGCAAATGAGGCTTTAAAAATATTTGCACAATTTAAACCAGATATACTGATAACTGATCTCTCTATGCCAGAGAAGGACGGATATTGGTTGATTCATCAAGTTAGAATGCTTGAAACTGATTTGGGCGCAAGAATTCCAGTCATTGTTTTTACAGGTAAGGATTTAGAAGATATCTCTGTTCCTGAGGTTGAGTTCCAGTGTTATCTCCGTAAGCCAATCGATCCAGATGAGTTAATTAGAGCTGTTGTCAAGCTAGCTATACGTCAAGAGAAATGATGTATAGGTCTTATTCTTCAGGGGTTCTGTGTAGGGTACGGTTAAAGCGCCCCAACATAGAGGTTCAAATTAACGCATCACGAATTAATTGTCAAGTTTTCAACATACACGTCCTGGTGATGTCGTGTCGAATGATGGCATCATTGAGATCGGGCAAACCAACCAAATGTATTTCGTTGCAGAAGTCAAGTCGGCAAAATTCATTTCCGAAAGTTTTTAATCTGAATACCAATTACCCAATACTTAATTCCTAAATCTAAACTTGTGTTTATTCACACTAACTTTATTACGTTACTCTTTGTAAATACTTAGCGATCGCACCATTCCAAAGTAATCTCAAGATTAGCTGTACTCGAACTTTTTGCCAGTACGGCTGTAAGCTTGCCAGACTCAATACCAATATCTATGCCAAATTTTACAGAAGCTTTGTCTGGTTTTACCCGATGCACTGTTTCTGCAATTTCTTTGGTTAAAGATTCGATAGCGGTGGAGACTTCCTCAAATGGTCTGGTTTGAAAACTTATTTTGCGTTCGCCAATTAGCGTAGCCTCAACTCTGATAAGAGTACCATCTGTAAGTTCTACTGTAATAATTTTGGTTTGGAGTTCCATTTTTATCTAACTGGATTACTCTAGCTTTTATAGCATTCAATCGCAACTACAATTCGTCAGAAGTCAATAGACAAGAGACAAAATATACATATACAGACTTGAATGTTAAGCTGTTTTAAACTGTCTGTTTATTCATACCGTGTACCAGTACATGGGGTGCAGAAATAGAGTCCTGACACCAAACAGCCAAAAACTCTTGTATTTACGGCTTTTTCATTCTTAATTCCGCGTATTCCTTCACAAGAAGCAAGCTACTACGCGCAGCGTCTGGTAGAGAAGCGGTACTAGCCATAAATTTCAAGTAAACAACAGGGCGATTGGCGCTCCTGTGCTACTTATGAAAGAAAGTTTATACACAACTACATCATCTTCCTCATTTTCCGCATAGCAGTACTAATTAATTTCCGCCGACGTTCATGGCTGCGATAACAGCCTTCTGACTGACATCCTTATACAGGGTATTCAAAAACTTCATAACCACTTCAGTTGTCGTTAAATTTGCCAGATTTTCCTCTTCTTGTGATAAAGTAATTGCTCCTAATACATCTAGAACTGTCTCACTACTAGATGGTACAATCACAACCAAAGAGGATTCTAAGGGCTGATTATATTGCCAAAATGCATCTATCCTTTTTAAGGAGTGAGTATCAGATATAGACTCTTGTAAATCTGGTGTTTGAGTTGTTTTTGATATTGCTGGTAATTTTTCTAAACTCCTAGTACTACGTAACTGACGCAAATCGCTAATAATTTGTTCTTTGGTACGTCCTCGTAGTTGAAATAAGACAAACGGATCTTCACTAAAGCGATCGCCCAACTGATAGTAAACTGCAGCAATATGCTTGCAGGGATTAGCCTTATCAGGACAAGAACACTTACTATGGACATCAGACAGCGTAAACGGAAATAGTGAAAGACCATTGGTTGTAAATACTTCTTCCATATTTTGCGGCATTTCTCCCGCTAATAATTTCGCGGAAAAAATTGCCTTTTGAGACATCGTTTCAATTATGTACCCCCACTGTTCGTCGCTGAAAGGATCAAGGGAAAGGGAGACCTTATAAGGTTCTGTTTCGCTTCCTTGTACCCTAGATAATACCTTGGCACCTTTGAAATCAATACTAAGGACATTTCCTTGCCGCGCATAATTTCTAGCACGTTCTAAACGTTTTTTAAACCGATAGGAATCCAATAAATCAAGCCAACTTTGTGACCACCATTCTCGACTTGCTTGTAGAGTGTAATTAGTCATTTTTTTTATTGTAGATTATGAAACATTATTATCCTCATCCTCGCTTCTATTTTCTAACTTTCTTTTTCTACTCTTCCGTATCTTCAATCACTTTACTGCGGTCAAGGATTAGTAAATCACGGAGTTGGTGTGTATCTAATTCTGTCAGCCATTGTTCACCTGCACCTACAACTTGTTCTGCTAATTGTTTCTTACTTTCAATCATGTCGTGAATTTTCTCTTCCAAAGTGCCTGTACAAACAAATTTGTGCACCTGTACATTGCGAGTTTGACCAATACGAAATACTCTATCTGTAGCTTGATTTTCTACTGCTGGGTTCCACCACCTATCAAAGTGGAAAACATGATTTGCTCGCGTTAAATTTAATCCGACGCCACCAGCTTTTAGTGATAAAATCATAATTGGAGGTCCTTGGGGATCGTGTTGAAAACGATCTATCATTTCCTCACGTTGTTTTTTACTGGTACTGCCATATAAAAAGAATGTTTCTCGCTTGAGTTGTTTTTCTAAGTAGGGTTTTAGTAACTTGCCCCACTCGGCAAATTGAGTGAAAATTAAGACGCGATCGCCTTCTGCTAAAGCAACATCTAACATTTCCTCCAAGCGTTGGAGTTTACCAGAACGATGTTTTGATGTGTCCTCCTTTAAATATTGGGCTGGGTGATTGCAAATTTGTTTGAGCTTGATCAGTAAAGCTAAAATCATCCCTCGGCGTTGTAATCCTTCAGACTGTTCTATCTCAGCAAGTGACTCTTCTACAACTTTTTGATAAAGTGTAGCTTGTTCGGCACTCAAACCACAAAATACAGTCATTTCCTGCTTCTCTGGTAAGTCTTGAATAATTGAGCGATCTGACTTTAAGCGACGTAGGATAAAAGGTTGGACTAAGGAACGCAACTGAGTTAACGAAGCGGCATCTCCATATTTTTCTATTGGTATAGCAAACCGCCGTTGAAAAAATTGTTTATTTCCCAAATAACCCGGATTGAGAAAATCTAAAATTGACCACAGTTCTTGCAGTCGATTTTCTACTGGCGTTCCCGTTAAAGCAATGCGAAATGTAGATTCTAGCTGACGCACCGCTTGCGACTGCTTTGCATCAGAATTTTTAACATTTTGTGCTTCATCTAAAACGATGCCCTGCCAAGAAACACTTTGTAATGACTTGACATCCCGGTGAATCAGCGAGTAACTGGTGATGACTAAATCGTGCTTTGTCATTGCTTCGGTAAATGCCTTACCTTTAGGGCGTTTGTCACCGTGATACTGCAAGACTCTCAGCGAAGGACCAAATTTCTTGACTTCTCTTTCCCAGTTTCCCAAGACTGAAGTTGGGCAAACAAGTAGTGTTGGTTTTTCTAGTACTTCTTGTTCTTTGAGGTGTAGAAGAAACGCGATGCATTGGATTGTGTTATGGCAAATAATATTGTTAGCAACAAAGTTGTGATGTCTGCTTACTTCAAAGTCGTAAACCCACCCTTCATACTCGACATCCTCAATACTTTCAATTTTGCAATAAAAAACTTCCAAGTCGAGAAGGCGTTGCAAAGACTGCCGTGTTAGATTTAACTGTGCTATATCTAAGCGGGCATTGGCTTTCAGGGTTTGCGTTGTCCATTTGGAAGGTTTGAGTAGCTGATACTGCTGTTGAGCTTCTCCACTGATCATACAGTTTATGCCAACTAATACCCGATCCAAACTATCCCTGGAAAATTGCTGTGAGCCATTAATATAAACAGTATTATGCATTCCGAAATGCCGTAATGGTAGCTCTGTTTTTCCCACTATTTGGGCAACGATATCAGAAGCGGGAATTCCCTCAACGTTTGTGTTGCTCACCCTTTGACAAATTTCTTCTAACTTTCGCTGTTTTTCTGGGTAGCTAAAGCCAATTTCTTGCAAAAATCTACGGGCAGAATTTCCGCCAATCACACCGATGTAGTAGGTACGTAAAGTACGAGTGCCATTAGTAGCACACTTCTGCTTGGGCGATATTCGCAACCAAATACCGAAGCGTCGTAGCAGTGCAGAAAGTTGCTCAATCAAGAGCGGTGAAGCTGTAGCAATCTCAATACTCCGCATACTACAAATAACAGCAGACTCAGCATCAAAATAGTTTTGTAAAAAGATCCGCACACTTTCCACATCTGCCTGCATGATGAAGGAGGGAATAGATTTTTCTGCTGATAGTTTGCCCCAAACGTAACCCTTCGCTTGTAGGAATCGACGGTAGGCTTGGCTGCTAACTCGAAGACAAGGCACTCTACTAGGGAAGGTACAGATACTAGGAGTGTTAATCTTGAGGTGATGGTGATCGCCAATACGTTGGAGTGTCATAAGTAAATCCTCCAAACGATTGGTGTCTTTCTGGGATATTGTTACAGTTCCCCAATTAGCCAGCTCATGCCCTTCAGCAATTTGCCAAGCAAGAAACTTGACCAAATCAGCATTTTCTGGTTCTCCAACACATATCATTTTGGCTGGCAAACAGACGTAATCACCTACTTTTAAGTCATTTGTCCAACCCTTATTAGTTAGCAGCTGATGACGACGGGTGATAGTGATACTGCTACCATCTTGTAACGTAACTTTTCGCAATTTCTCTCGAACTTGCTGCCGATACAACTGCCGGATGGGAGCTTGCACAATTTTGCCAGTTTCCTCATCTATGGAATTTACCAATAACTCCTGAGAGGGATCAGCCCAGAATCCCTCACCGTCAAATTTTGTGTCTTCAGCGTAAGTCTGCCAAATTTCTTCTGCTGGAGACAGTTTGCCATTTACGAATATTAATGTATCTTTAGATACACATTTTCCTAATCCCATATCGTCTGCGAGACACGCACCCAATCCCCAACGTTCTAAAAAAGCAAGCCAAGCAACACCGCGTTCTTGATAAGATCGCAGTTGTCCAGTGAAACTTGCAGGTGTGGTTATTGGTGCGCTTGCCTGATTGTTTGTCAGCGTGCCGATTAACTCCTGCAATGCCCCTGAAGCCTCAAAGCTGACTACTGGTAATTTTTCAATCGCCTGAGTATCTCCACTACTTATGCGCAAAGCATCTTCCAGAGAAAGCGCGACTTGATCTTTACGAGAAGCAAAAAAGGTTTGCGCTGTCTTGATATCTTGCGATCGCAATTCCACCCACTCGCCATTAATTTCCACTAGAGGGCTATTCAAAGCCACAAGTCTGTCAAACTCAGCTTTGGAAATAGTCTGTCCACCGATTGCCAAATCCCACTGAAAATTCAGCAAACTTTGTAAACCCAAACGTCCCTGCTTTTTGTTTGGTGTTTGTGCCGTGATTTTCAAACCCAAACGGTTTGCCCATCCCTCGCGGTTTGCCAAACTCGGAGGCAAAACTACACCCAAACCATTATCTTCAAACCGCCAAGCTACAGATTTGATAAACTCATAAGCTTGTACAGGAGTGAGGGTGCTGACGCACGGATCTGCCGTTTCTAAATCGAGTGCAATGAGCGGGTACAATCGCGAAGCTAACCCTAAACCCCGTAAAAATGTTTCTTGAGGACTGTCAATGGTTCGATTTTGATAAACTAATCGTTCAACTGGGTTATTCCAAATCGTTGTTGCATCTACCAAAAAATTGGGATCGTCAGCAGCTTGCAGGAAGTACGCTAAAGTCCAATTTGTTTGCCCTCCCTCTGGAACACGCAATTCAAAACAGACGCGAAACAGGTGAGTCCCCGCTATTTGGTATTGTAAAGGCATAGTCCAAGCCTTTAACGCCGCCTCCAATCGTTCTACCCCAAAAGGATCGGCATTGACTGTGTTTAATGTAGCAGTTAAAGAATGCAACCACTGACGCACTGCAGATGGTAGAGACGCCATGACTTTTGTTTCTACTAAAGATTGGGAACCCTCCATCATTCTTATTTGAGCATCGATCGTACTGTTCAGAAATCCCAGCAGTAATTCTTGGGGTTCAATGGGAAAATTTAGATAAAGAGGGGAGGAGGGAGTAGGAATTTCTTCATTCTCTATCCTATGCTGATACATCCGGCAAGCCAGTGGCATTAACTGAGAGAATTTTTCTACACGAGTCCCATCCAATGCGCTATCAAGAAGTGCTTGCCATTTAGCAATAATGGAATTATCTGTTTGTCGTTGAATTGTAGGTAAAAATTTACCCCGAGAAATTAAATCCAAGCTCCAACGGGCAATCTGCACCCAGAAACGTAAATCTCCTGCTAAAAAGTTACCCTCGCCATTAGCGTTACCTAATGGTAGAGATGTCAGAAATTTTACGGCTTCTTCAGGGTTGAGATAAATACCATTCACTTGCCAAGGGTGTAGATATTGCGTGTATTTTGTTTGTCTTGATGTTATGTCCATATCTACTGTCGCAGAATGTACCGGAGATATGACAATTCCGTCACTGCTGTCTTGAATAGAAGTTGGCAGGGCAATTATTTGATTGTGAGTTGGTATGTCATTATTAGGACTTGTAATGCGTGTTCGCTCTGCTGGCAGTGTTAAAGTTCCTTTTGTCATGTTGTCATGATGCAAATATTCCAGCAATTCTACTGCTGTCATTGTCATCGGGTGTAGTAGTACATCTGTTGATGAACTCTTATTGGAATTCGTTCCCCGCCAAATTTCTCCCCAAACAAAGAAAGAATTACCGTGATTTTGTGGTACCCAAGTACCGTGTAAAAGAGCCATTTGCTAACTACTCAAATATTCAAAAGACTAAAATATTG
>JAQYWN010000243.1 GCA_029379265.1 Rhizonema sp. NSF051 | reverse complement strand
GTGACGCTCGTTCCGACGCTCCTCCGTCGCTAACGCTGACGCTATCGCTACCGCTACGAAGATCGCCAGTCGCCTACAGAGGGAAAGCCGTCATTCGCGCTGGACTCACCGCAAGCAGGGAAGGGAGACAAAGCACAGCGAGGAGCGGGGTGAGTTTCTTCGACATTAAGGTTAATTTTCCGGACATGAGATTAATTATTATTGATTTGTTTAGATTTTATTTTCTGAAAGTCTTGTAACACTATTCGTTTCAACTACAGAGCAGAGAAAAGACACGATTAATCGTGTCTCTTTTATATTAGGATTTGCCTGTACTAAGGTTATCCAATTTAATAGTAGCCACGAATTAAAATATTGCTAGCAATGCTGGGAACTCCCTGGCTGTCGAAGGCAAAGAGCATATAGTAACCAGGAGGTGCAATACCTGGATCACCAGGTATTTGTATATTGTAACTGTTGGTGTCTGCTGTATAAAAAGTCAGCGGAATTCGTCTTTGGTCAGTGTTAACAGTATGGGTAACTGCTGAGAAGCGTACCAAAGAAAAACTGCTAATATATCTGTCAGTGTTTACCTGAATTGTGTTGCCATAAACAGCCCTGTCAGGAGCTGAGTTGATGGTTGGTCGATTAGCTAGTGTACCATCTGGAGCAAATAAGTAGGGAGGGCTGTAGATTTGTGCATCAAAATGATTCACATCACAATCGCACAAACCGCCACCACCAGAAAATATTCGACCATCAGGAAGCAGCAAGGCGACACTGTGATAGGTGCGGGGAATTTGCATGGGAGCCAAGGTTCTCCAATTTTCACTATAGGGGTCCCAAAGTTCTGGCACCATAACAGCATTATTGTCCGAGAAAACAACAGGGTTGGGCATACCACCGATGACAATTACTTGACCGTTTGGTAGCACAACACTATTGAGGAAACCACGAGCATATTGCATGGAAGCAACTTTGCGCACAGTCACATCGTTATTAATATCAATTACATATGTACGGTCGTTAGCTGGATACCCCAAGCCATAAGACTCTGCCCCACCTGCTTTCAGTATCTTACCAACATCGTACATTGCTGCTGTACCATTCATACTGTAGGTGTCATCTCCACGATTACCTGCAGAAGTCACACTACCTGAGCCATAAGTTGTATACCAGTTCATCTGCTGACTCGGACCAGCTTGAAAGACTCTCCCATTCGGAGCAGCAAACAACCAAGCATGGTTATCCCCGCGATATACACCTTCGGGATCTGGTCCAATCATTGGATCAACTTGAGCGTCACTTAAGGGTGACCAACCTGAGCCATCAGTCCATACCTCACCATTCTTACCGCCCTGACCTCCGTTCCAAGAGCCTCCAACGGTGAACACACGAGTATCTGATAAGGTGACACTGGATTCATAGGCTCTGGGAATAGTCAGTCCTTGATCTCTTTGCCAGGTATCGTTAAAGGGATTGTAAATCGTCGTATTATCAGCGTCCGAGCCTCCAGCAATTAAAATGCGACCATCAGCAAGATGAGATACGCCAGGGCAGAACATTTCATGCTGAGTTTCGACAATTAAAGTATCAGTTGCTTGTAAAGTATTAGGGTCAAATATGCTAGTCCAAGTCTGTGGATTAGTCCCGGTTGTAAAACCGTATTTATTGGATGCAGACCACAATAAGACTTTTCCATTTGGAAGTATGGCCGCTCCTGCTGGAGTTAGAGGTAGGTTGATAACATCACTCCATTGCCCTTGCGTAGTTACATCGCTGTAGGTTTGAGCTAATAATGTTCGAGAGATGGGTGCACGAGTTTTAACGTGCGACATCGGCACACTTGCCTGAGTTCTCTCCGAAGAAAAGAACGGGTTGAAGTTTGTCATAAAACTTAAACCCAAAGTGATTAATAATGTAGCACAGAAAAACACGAAGACGTTTTTTGGAAACAAACGTCTTAATTTTTGTTTAACCGATAATAGTTGTGATTTCATCATTTCAGTATGGAGTAATACACCTTTCTCAACTTTGCCAAAGATTGAAGTTTAGATTTCTTCAAACCATTAAAGCCATGAAGCCTTATCAAGTAAGGCTTTGAGAATTTTTAGATAGCTCCGAAAAAATTCAAAGCTGTTTGTAACTATATCTTATTTGCTGTATCTTCAAACACTACAATTTATCGAGGAAATTACGAAAAATTAACTAAATAAAATCGGATAATTTTGTATAAAAAAAGCTTGACAAATGTCAATAAACCAGCATATATACTAGCACTGCCACAGTACGTGGATAATATTGGGTATATTACAAATAAAGGTAAAGGGCATCTGGCTGAGGGCAGAAGTAAAAAAGTGTTAATAAAAGCTTCAGTTGTGGATATAAAGTCCACTTTCATAGAAAGAATTACACAACAGACGCGTAGCGCTTTTGTATAAAACGCTTATAGTCTAAGTCTCACCCTTTAAAGAGTGGGAGCATAGGTACCTTTTAACGTTGGTGATCTAAGTAACCGTTACAGGAGAGATATCGCACAACCAAGTGTTAATATTTTGTGTAGTTTGAGTGATTTGGCACTTTGGTATGCGAAGTTGTGTCACAAGGATTGGCTTCATTTCGGCTCAGATTATTCATTTGTGACTCACCCATTCAGCTATTAGTAATTTTTCTTGTGGGGAACCAAGAGCGCCAGTCGCCGTGAGAGCTGGCTCAGCCGTCATTCGCGCTACTAGAGCCAACGCACTGCCTTGCTTACTCTGCTTTGAACGGTTAGCCTGCGGCTTCTCCAACGGAGTACGCCGAGTGCGTGAGGCAAAATTTATCCCGTTAATCAGTAACGCAAAATTTTCTTTTCTTATAGTTATAACCGCACCTATACAGACGGAGACCACTACAGTTGTCAAGATTAAAATTGCTTAATATTTCGTTACGATAAAGACATCCAAAAATTAATGAAATGAAACCTCTTGAAGCTAAAGTCGAAGATAAATCGCATGAATGGCACAATTCGCGTTGGCAATCTCTTTGGGATTCCTTTTTATATCCATCCGTCCTGGTTCTTAATTCTAGGTTTGGTAACTTGGAGCTATAGCAGTGGACTGATGGCGCAATTTCCTCTATTGTCTGGGGAATTAGCTTTGCTATTAGGATTAATGACAGCGCTGTCGTTATTTGCCTCTGTCGTCGCCCATGAATTAGGACACAGCTTTGTCGCTATTCGCCAAGGAATCGACGTGAAATCAATCACGCTATTCATCTTTGGTGGGTTGGCAAGCTTAGAAAAAGAGTCGAAAACCCCAGCATCCGCTTTCTGGGTGGCGATCGCAGGTCCAATGGTCAGTCTAGTATTATCTGGTATATTTACAGCTATTGCTTTTGGGACGAGTACATGGGCACCATTGACTGCGATTATCGGTTTACTGGCATCTGTTAACTTGGCATTAGCGCTGTTTAACTTAATTCCGGGTTTACCTTTAGATGGTGGGAATATATTAAAAGCCTTAGTTTGGAAAATTACCGGAAATCCTTATAAAGGTGTGGTTTTTGCAAGTCGAGTTGGGCAAATATTAGGTTGGTTGGCGATCGCCTCTGGTTTGCTCCCACTTCTGTTATATGGTAGCTTTACTAACTTCTGGAACTTACTCGTTGGCTTCTTCTTACTGCAAAATGCAGGTAAGGCGGCTCAGTTCGCTCGTGTACAAGAAAAACTTACAGGTTTGACAGCAGCCGATGCAGTCACACTTGATAGCCCAATTATTTCTGGCAATATTAGCCTGAGACAGTTTGCAGATGAGCGGATCTTGAATTGGCAAAACTGGCGTCGATTCTTAGTCACAGATGACGATGGGCAATTAGTAGGAGCAATATCTATTGATGATTTGCGTTCTATCCCAACTCCACAGTGGCAGGAAACTCAAGTTAGAGAAGTTATGCGTCCAATGGAACAATCTACCACAGTCCAATCAGATCGACCCTTGTTGGAAGCTGTACAGATTCTCGAACAACAACAGTTACCCGCACTTCCTGTAATTCGTGATAATGGAGTACTTGTTGGAATCTTAGAAAAAGCCTCAGTCATCAACCTACTTCAGAAAAAAGTACAAGTAAATCCTGCGTAGTCAGTTTTGTTGATGTGAAAAATTCTCCCTGAGTCATGGAAAAACGATTTCGAGGTCATAAACAGAACTCCACCCCAGTAAAGCTAAGCTTTACTGGGGTAGGATTATAGCTGGCTTTTTCAAAAAGTGAAAGTAGTTCGTAGCGTTCCTATAGACTCTGTAGAGTTGTCAGATTAATGAAGAATTGTGAATGTGGATTTTGCTTACTTTTCACTTTATAAAGATTAAGTTACATTTTTAGAAGCAAATAGATTCACTCCTTGGTTATGACATTATTTGCTCATAGAGTCCTAAATTATTCACCGAAGGAGATCCCCGACTTTTAAAAGAAGTAATTCTTCTGAAGACGGTGATTTAGATAATAGCTAAACTAGAACCACATGTAAAAATTGGAAACAGTATGATGAGCGATCGCGACTACACGTTAATCATTGACAAAAGCGGTAGTATGTCTACTCCAGATCAAACTGGTGGTAAAAGTAGATGGGAGATATCTCAAGAATCAACTCTGGCTTTAGCAAGAAAATGTGAGCAATTTGACCCAGATGGTATCACTGTCTACGTGTTTTCTGGTAAATTCAAGCGCTACGAAAATGTCACCTCAGCTAAAGTCGCGCAGATCTTCTTAGAAAATGATCCGGCTGGTACAACAAATTTAGCAGGTGTACTCCAACACGCCCTTAATAACTACTTTGAACGTAAAGCAGCTCGCAACACTAAGTCTAACGGTGAAACGATTTTGGTTGTGACTGATGGCGATCCAGATGATCGCAAAGCCGTATTTGAGATCATTATTGATGCCAGCCGCAAGCTAGATCGCGATGAAGAATTAGCGATTTCTATGATTCAAGTAGGTTCAGATCCACAAGCGACTAAGTTTCTCAAAGCCTTGGATGACCAGTTGCTCTCAGTTGGGGCTAAATTTGATATCTGTGACACTGTAACCTTGGATGACATGGAAGACGTGAGTCTTGTCGATATATTAACGAACGCAATTACTGACTAAGTATGTTAATCGTCATTTGTTATTTGTCCAAAGTCCTTAGTACCCCTGACCACAATAAAAATACAAGGTTAAATTTATCTTTTTACGGTGATGTGCATCTAGTGCCAGCCAAATGACCAATGACCATTTCTCTGGAGAATCGAAAAATGCTAGAAAATCGTGACTATACCCTAATTATCGACAAAAGCGGTAGTATGGCAACGCCAGACCAAAAGGGTGGCCGAAGCAGATGGATCGCCGCCCAAGAATCGACCTTAGCTTTGGCAAGTAAATGTGAGCAATTTGACCCAGATGGAATTACTGTTTATGTATTTTCTGGTAGATTTAAGCGCTATGAAAATGTGACATCAAGCACGGTGCTACAAATTTTTCGAGAAAATGACCCCTCTGGGACTACCGATTTAGCTGCGGTATTAAAACATGCAACTGATAATTATTTTGAACGCAAGGCTTCAGGGCAAACTCAGCCTAACGGTGAAACAATTTTAGTGGTGACTGATGGTGAACCTGATGATCGCAAAGCAGTGATGAAAGTGATTATTGAAACTTCTCGCCGCATGGATCGCGATGAAGAACTAGGCATTTCTTTCATTCAAGTTGGCACAGATGCTCAAGCTACCCGTTTTCTCAAAATACTGGATGATGAACTGCAAAGTGCAGGTGCGAAGTTCGATATCTGTGACACTGTGACGATGGAAGATATGGAAGATTTGAGTTTATCAGAAGTGTTGTTGAAAGCAATTAATGATTAACTGATCTGTAAGCTTTTAGAGCTTCGGGTTCGCTATTAACCCGAAGCAGCCGAACGTACAAGCACAGATTCATCACACCAGGCATGACGCAGTTGCCATGCCTGTGCAGTTAGTTGTTGTCCACGATTTTAGGGATGGCAATATGCTCTTGAAGAGATTCAGCCAGTAATTGCCTGAAAATTTCTAAATAACCATTTTTTTCTGGGTGAACGCAGTAATGTAATTTTTCATAAGCCTCGTTGATTAGCTGTTCAGCTTCAACCAGATTGTCCATCACGACTTCGCGATGAAGTGATTTCTGGATTTCGGAACAGGCTCGTAACCCGTGAATTCGAGCGCTAACGTCCAAAAACCTCTGCAATAGAACCTCATCAGAACTTAAATAATCGTATTTCATTGGTTGCCTCTCCTGTTTGGGCCTTCTCGGAATAAATACTCTGCAATTTGCTCTATTTGTCCACTGTTTTGAGCCGTAACGGTTACGAGTTGCTCTTCTCGGACGTTTCTAGAATTTCTGGTTGTATGTTCTGACATTGTATTATTTGCTGTCTGATATACAGCATAAATGTAACTCTTAGAATAAAATGCTACAAGCATGAAATGTTATGTTTTGCTGATGTCAAGGCGTAAATCTTCGTAAGGCATGGATTGACAATCATCAAGATTGTGCTGAATATTAGACATCTCCAGTTCCGGATGTAGGGGCGAACGGCCCTGACGCTCGGAGCGCGAAGCGTCTCCCCTTGGGAGAAGACTCGCTAACGGGTTCGCCCCTACCAAGGGTTTCAACGAACGCATAATTAACTTTCGGATCGGTCTATTGATTAATCAGCCAATCAAAATATTTGCCGTTCTACAAGGTAGAATCCTCTTGCTTGGTCTTATCTACAATAAGAACCTGATTGTTTAGCATGAGATAATTATTGCTTGACTGAATTATGCCAATAAATCCCTATGGCTGGATAGAAGAATCTCTGACGACAATTCACCGTGCTGATTGGTATCGTTCAGTACAAACAATCCAAAGTCTTCCTGGTGCTACAGTGCTTTTAGAAGGAAGATTGGTAATTAATTTTGCTAGTAATGATTATTTAGGACTAGCAGGAGATCAGCGTTTGATTACTGCGGCAACTGCTGCCTTGCAAGAACACGGTACGGGTAGTACTGGCTCTCGATTACTCAGCGGACAACGGGAATTACATAGGGATTTGGAGAAGGCGATCGCATCCCTCAAACAAACAGAAGATGCTGTAGTCTTCAGTTCCGGCTACCTAGCAAATATTGGCGCGATCTCTGCCTTAGTTGGCAAGCGCGATTTAATTTTATCAGATCAGTACAATCACTCCAGTCTGAAAAATGGCGCAATCCTCAGTGGTGCAACAGTGATCGAATATCCTCACTGTGATGTCACAACGTTAACAACTCAGTTGAGTCAGCAAAGGCAAAACTATCGACGCTGTTTGATCATCACTGATAGTGTCTTCAGTATGGATGGTGATTTGTGTCCACTACCAGCACTACTGGAAGCTGCTGAAGAATTTAGCTCTATGCTGCTCGTGGATGAAGCTCATGCTACCGGAGTCATGGGAAAAACTGGTGCGGGATGTGTGGAACATTTTGAGTGTACGGGAAGGCAATTAATTCAAATTGGCACCTTGAGTAAAGCTTTGGGTAGTTTGGGTGGATATATCGCCGGAAGTGCAACTTTGGTTGACTTTTTGCGGAACCGTGCCCCTAGTTGGATTTACACCACAGCCCTTTCACCTGCTGACACAGCCGCAGCGTTAGTAGCAATTAATATCGTACAAAATGAACCAATCGGCCGTATTCAATTGTGGCGAAATGTAGATTACCTAAAAGACTTATTCCTTGAACAACTCCCCAACCTTAAATTGCTACCGTCAGAATCACCCATCCTTTGCCTTCAATTGCCAAGTCCAACAGATGCTCTCAAAGCTGGGCAACAACTAAAATCTGCTGGCATTTTTGCTCCAGCTATTCGTCCCCCTACCGTTCCAACAAGTCGCATTCGGATTTCGGTGATGGCAACTCATGAATTGGCGCAGATTGAGCAATTGGTAGAAGTACTTAGGGCCTCAATTAACTGAGAAATTAGGAGTAATATCATGTCCGGTAGCATAACCTTAATACCTCTGAACCCCTCCCCGCTTTTCGGTGTGCTTTGTCTCCCCTCCCCGCGAGCGGTGAGTCCAGCGCTGCAGGAGGGTTAGCCCGACCGCGGCTGTCTCACCGAAAGCCCCTACAAGTCGGAAACGACCATTATCCTTTAATCCAGAGGATCTTGAATTTTGTATAGTGCGTATGTCCTATTTCTTTTGGATTAGACACACTCAAGCAACTGTTGAGAATGAAATAGCCCTCCCTCTCAACAAGAAGGCTTACTCTGGCGAGGACTGCGATCCCGAATCCTTTTGCTTAGGCTTAATCCAAGACTTTTTCTTAATAGTAGTACCTTTGTTTGCAAGCGCCAACTTAGTTTTTAGTGCTTCCGCCTTATCTTTCTTCCCTGCCTTCAAAAACTTGGGAGCTTTTCCTGGCTCTTTGATTATGCGGATAAATCCAAAAACATCGCTTTGAGGAAGAAATCTAGCCAACACCTCTACAAATAATGAATGACCTTGTTGCTCTTTGTCTAGTTTGGGGTTGAACCTGAAAGGACGTACAGGCGCATCTCTCCAGATTATGGGAATGTGAGAAGCTTTCATGAACCGCACTTTCTTGTCTGGCTCTGCCTGCTTGATGTATTCCAAGCGTTCGCCAGTAAAATTTTTAAACACTGATATACACGGAGTTTGACAGACAGGTATGAATTGCCACAAACCACAAAGTCTAAATTCAAAATCCCCAAGCTCCTTACTAATACCCTCTGTAGTGTGTGGACTCTCGAATCCGAGCAACTGGAAACTCATTTGATAGTGCTGCTCTCGCTTGGGGAAATGCATGACTCTGGGATACACAATCAATCGTTCTACCTTATCTGGATTCTTCTTTGCTTGCAGCCTGAGCGCATCGAAAGCCTTGCGATGATTTGGGGAATAGTACAATGGGTAATCTTTGCCCTGGATCGCTACTGTTGCTTTACCTTCCGGATTGAATTTCACTATTCCAGTAATAATGCCCACTGCTTGAAAGATTGCATTATGAGTTTCTGCTGAGGGATCTACCTCAGTATCGGACTTGTTCTGATCCGGTGGCTGTGAATCTGCCTCCGTAGGTGAGGGTGGTTGTAAATCAGTTTTGGTAGGTGAGGGTGAGGGTGGTTGTAAATCAGTTTTGGTAGGTGAGGGTGGTGTCACTAGCCGCTTAATGGGCTTAGGCTTAACTGTGATTAGTTTTTCTTTGACTTCCTCAGGAGGTAAAACTTGTACATCTGCTAAAACTTGCACCCCTTGTGCTGGTGGTTCAGCTGGTGGTTCAGATGGTGGTTCAGCTGGTGGTTCAGCTGGTGGTTCAGCTGGTGGCTCCTCCACCCTTTTCGGTTTAATGGCAAGTAGTGTTTGTTTTGGTTGTTCTGGTTGACTTGGCTGGGAAGGAAGTTGTTTGTTAGTTTTCTTTGATGGCATGAGGTAGTTTTTTTTCTTTATTGTGACCTCTATTTAAGATAGTTGTGGTGATAGTACACAACATAATTACAGATTTAAAATGGCGGATACATGGTAAAGCTATCATGTAGTGGACCAAAATTTAACATTTATATATATACCCAAATGATACTCAACTATTTCGATTGAACAAGAGACTAGCTGTGTTTCTATTTTAACTGCTTCACTCAGAAATGCTATGCTACCACAATCAACGCAAAATTATGCACGTTAAATTTCAAACCAGTCTACTGAATCGCCTACTCAATAATAATATCCACCAGTTCAAGTTTTGATGACTAGCACAAACTTGAACGGTCGAGTTTTTGAAGCAGATCTTGATTAATGAGTGTAATCCTCTGCCAAAGTGCGTTTCTTTTGTCAATACCCCCATCCGGAATCTTTACTAAAAAACTTTACAATCTCTCATTTAAAT